>CAYREN010000072.1:0-16471 GCA_964423255.1 uncultured Roseivirgaceae bacterium
TATTCAATCAGTTCCATCGCCTAAAGCAGAGCCTTTTAAGGTGTGGTTGGCGAAACGTAGGTACGCAGCGGATAGACGAAACAGAAGATCCAGAACTAGCTTTTTCATCGAATGTTTTGTAAATAAGACACCTTAATATTTGTTTGTATTGTGTTGAATTGTTAGGTTTTATTTTGACTACAATTGGCAGCAAGAGATAAGAGCAGACTTGATAACCTTTCTTAATGAAATATAATCAACCTGCACCACGGGCAACACAAATGGTACGATTTGGGCAATATAATTTTTTCTAGTTTAGATTTCCAACTCGTTTCTTTAGGCGTGAATGATGACATTTGATGACCGGGACATTCGCTGGCAGCAACGCTTTGCCAATTATCAGAAGGCGTTGGGGCAGTTGCAGAAATTTGTAGACAAGGGTGAGTTGTCTGAACTCGAAAAGCAGGGTCTGGTCAAGGCGTTTGAGTATACATTTGAGTTGGCCTGGAATACTATGAAGGATTTTCTGGCATACAAGGGGCAGCCTGATGTTGTTTATGGCTCAAGGGATGCCATAAGAAATGCATTCGCTACTGGGTTGATAAATGATGGAGAGGGTTGGATGGATATGCTGCAGAGCAGGAACAGAACCTCTCACACATATAATGAGGAAACGGCGGAAGAAATATCGCATGCCGTGTTAACAAGGTATCACCCGTTGTTCACGCAGTTGCGGGATAAATTTTCCACTCTGCTGCATGACTTGGATACTACGACGTAACCACACAAAAGGCAGATGAAATACGGATTAACCGAAGAGACCATCAGTAAGATATCTGGAGTTTTTGCCGGGTATGAGAATATAGATGAAGTCGTCCTGTATGGTTCCAGGGCAAAAGGCAACTATTCCTCCGGTTCGGATATTGATCTTACTTTAAAGGGTGATGGGCTGAATTTAGACCTGCTGAACAAGATCAGTACTGAACTTGATGACCTTCTTTTGCCGTACACCTTCGATCTTTCTATTTATCGGCAAATAGAAAATCCTGGTTTAATTTGCCATATTGAACGGTTGGGGAGGGTTTTTTACAGGCAGAAGGTGGGGGGCAGAACTTTGATCGCTGGAATTCATAAATTTGAATGAGAAGCAACTCTTCTGGGATAGGAGACAGAATAAATTTTGGTTCGTTATGAAACTTCGCTAAACATGGAGTTTTGCCGCAACTAACGTGAGAATGATAGGTTCTTTATATCGTCATTCCCGTATGTTGGTAACGTGAATCCAGGAAATATTTTTTTGCCAATAATTACGAATCATATTAAGCAGGGTGCAAATCTGTCGAATTATTTCTGGCTTTACCGAGCATATATGTGTAGCATGATTTCATTAGTTCAGTTGTTGAACGCCTATCATGCCAAACGATGAAATACGGTATGAAATTTTCAAGATTCTGAAGGATAATTCCAAGATTAGCCAACGTGAATTGGCCCGTAACTTGACCACAATTGGCATCAAGAGTCAAGAGCCGACTTGACCCCTTTCTTTCACAGCCAGAAGCAAACATATTAGTTGAGGTATAGATTACTACATTATGAAGATTATTAGTCATAGAGGTCTTTGGCAATCAAGTAATGAAAAAAACACTGTGAGTGCTTTTGAAAAATCATTTTCAGCAGATTTTGGAACTGAAACTGATATTCGGGATTATAAAGGTGCGCTTGTGATATCCCATGATGTTGCGGATAATTCCTGCTTATTATTGAGTGATTTTTTTGAACTTTACAAAAAATATGATGCTGATTTGCCTATTGCCCTTAATGTTAAAGCTGACGGTCTTCAAAATTTATTACAAACGATGCTCTTGCAATATGAAGTTAATAATTACTTTGTCTTCGATATGAGTATCCCTGATACTCTTGGCTATTTAGCTTGTCAATTGAATGTGTTTTGTCGACAAAGTGAATATGAACCTAATCCTTCTTTTTACACCGAATCAAAAGGGATTTGGCTTGATGGTTTTAATGGTGAGTGGTTTGATAATAGTCTTATATCTAATCATTTAACGCAAGGTAAGGAGGTTTGCATTGTATCTTCTGAATTGCATGGTAGTAATTATATTCCATTTTGGAAAAAGTTGAGGGAGTTAGCTGAAGATTCTGATGACAGTTTAATGTTGTGTACCGATTATCCAGATCAAGCAAGAGAGTTTTTTTATGGGAAAGATTAAAGCAATAATTTTCGATATGGATGGTGTTCTTATCGAAGCAAAAGACTGGCACTATGAAGCCCTTAACAAGGCTTTAGGTCTATTTGGTATGGAAATTAGCCGTTATGATCATCTTGTTACCTATGACGGGTTGCCGACCAGGAAGAAATTAGAAATGCTCTCTATGGAGAGAGGGTTGTCTAGAAAACTGCACACCTTTATCAATAGCATGAAGCAACAGTATACGATGGAAATTGCTTTTGCTCAATGTAAGCCTGTATTTTACCACGAATATGCGTTGTCTAAGCTGAAAGCACATGGTTATAGAATGGCGGTGTGTTCAAATTCTGTTCGAAATTCTGTGCAGGTTATGTTGTCAAAGGCAAATTTATTACAGTATGTAGATTTTTTTATTTCCAATGAAGATGTGTGTAAGGGAAAGCCTGATCCAGAAATGTATAATAATGCTATGTCAAAGTTTGGTTTAACGCCAGACGAATGCCTTATTTTGGAGGACAATGAAAATGGTATTAAAGCAGCGTTAGCTAGTGGGGCTCATTTGATGAGAGTTGGCACAGTGGAAGATGTAAATTATCAACATATTGTGGCACGTATCCATGCAGTGGAGGGCGGCGACAGATGATTAATATATTGATACCGATGAGTGGGGCTAACCGGTTTTCTGGTGATGAATTTCAATATCCCAAACCATTGATTGAAGTTGCTGGCAAGACTCTGATCGAGCATGTGATTAAATCAATCGGGAGGGATATCGACAGTAAGAAGTTTATATTTATTGTGAATTCCAGCGATTGCCGAGAATATCATCTTGATAGTGTTTTAAAATTGATAACAGATCATGAATGTTCAGTTGTTGAATTGAATAAGCCAACTAAAGGAGCCGCATGCAGTGCATTAATGGCGATTGATGAAATTGATAATGATTTGCCCTTAATTATCACTAATAGTGATCATGTAATTGACTATGATTTATCGAAGGTCATTTCTCATTTTCAGAACCGAGATGTGGATGCTGGTACCATATGTTTTGACTCTGTACATCCGAAATGGTCATTTGTCCGTGTAGATGGGAACCAAAATATAATTGAAACATCCGAGAAGAGGCCTTTAAGCAGAAATGCGATTGCTGGATTTTATTATTTTAGAAAGGGGCGTTTTTTTGTTGATGCGGCCATGAAAATGATAGAGAAAGATGCAAATGTCGATGGTAATTATTTTATTGCCCCTACATACAATGAGTTGGTCTTGAAAAATTTGAAACTTGAAATTTTTAAAATTCCTGCATCGCAATATTACAATTTTTATACGTCGAGAAAATTAAATGAATATGAACTAACATTGCAAGACCGTTAGTATATACGTCTAACCCACTAAAGCGGAAGTAGACTTAGATTTATCAGGATAAGTGCCTTAACAGTAGGTACTTGTTTTACGCCAAAATACACACCTTAATTTCTTGTTTTTTATTACATGAAATAAGCAGTAAGGCACTAAAGTTTTTGGGGAAACATGGAAAGAAACTCGCTTGATCAGATGATTAAAGGTTGGTTTGTTGGGAACATTGATCCTTCCGTCTTACGCACTAATGATGTTGAAGTGGCCGTCAAAAAGTACTCGGCAGGAGAAAAAGAGGTTTGGCACTATCACAAGATTGCTACTGAAATCACTGTAATTGTAATTGGGAAAGTTAGGATGAATGGAGTAATTTATTGTGCGGATGACATCATTACTATTGAGCCAGGGGAAGGCACCGATTTCGAGGTGCTTGAAGATACTGTTTCTGTAGTTGTTAAACATCCAGGTGCAAATGATGACAAATATCTTCAAGGAGAGCAATATGCTTAATATAGTGATACCGATGGCGGGGAGAGGGAGCCGTTTTGTCAATGCCGGATATGACTTGCCAAAACCATTGATACCTGTCTTCGGTAAACCAATGATTGACCTTGTTGTGAATAATTTGAGGCCAAAGCGCAAGCACCGTTTTGTTTTTCTGGTACTCGATGAACATGTCAGGAAATATGCGATCGATGATATGCTGACCAAACTATCGCCTGGTTGCATTATTGTGACAGTGCCCGAAGTGACTGCAGGGGCTGCATCTACTGTTTTATTGGCTCGTTCCTACATTGATACGGATGATCCATTAATGATTGCCAATAGTGATCAGTGGGTTGATATTGATATTAACCATTATCTGGAATTTATGGATCACTGTAAATCGGATGGGGTGATAATGACAATGGAAGCAGATGACCCAAAATGGTCGTTTGTGGATATTGATGAAAAAAAATATGTAAAGAGGGTGGTGGAGAAAGAAGTGATATCAACGGAAGCCACGGTTGGTATTTATAATTTTGCTCATGGTCGTGATTTTGTTTCTGCTGCTGATAGCATGATAGCCAACAATGAGCGGGTTAATAATGAGTTTTATGTTGCACCAGCCTATAACTCTCTGGTGGCAAATGGTGCCAAGATTGTAATCTATAATGTGGGGTCTGATAGAAATGGCATGTATGGTTTGGGCATCCCGGATGATCTTCAATTTTTCATTCAAAATACTCCTGATAGTTTGACGATGGCATCTTAATTTTATGGGTTCTCGTTTTAAAGATGCTTTTCTTGGCGTTTCAAGCGATCTCGTAGGTTATTTTTTTTTGATCCTGGCACAGTTCTTTGTTACGCCGATATTCTTGGGAATGACATCTGCTTCTCTGTACGGATTTTGGCTGGTCATCCTGTCTGTATTTGCCTATTTTGGCTTGGCAGATTTAGGGATTGGTATGGCCTTAACTCGTTTGATTGCTGCTAATTGGGGCGATAAGGAGGGGGAGGCCGGCATAAATGGCCTTGTCAGTACTGCCTTTTGTTTCTTTTTGATCCTTGCTTTGTGTTTGTTAGTTATCAGTTGGGGCTGTTCTCGTTATATCCCTGTCTGGTTGCATGTGCCTGGAAATGAGTCTGCGGCAGTATTGCAGGCATATATGATTGCTGTAGTTGGTGCTGCTATCGCTCTGCCCCTCAATGTTTTCAATTCTGTTGTGGTTGGAGTTCAAAAAATGGCAGTGAGCAATATGATTCGTATGCTTATCTCTCTTCTGGCAATAGGTCTTTCTGTTATTTTACTATATTCTGGTTACGGTTTGGTCTCATTGGCTATTGGATCCTTCTTTCAGTTTGTCGTTATTGGTTTGCTGAATGTATTTATGGCCTATAAGTTTGTTCCCTCTTTGGCTCTTGGTATATTTAAAGTAAATCGCTGTGATTTTAAGCGCTTGTTCTCTTATGGTGGCTGGTTTCAGTTGGGCAAGTTCGCCAATACTGTAATATCAAGTACTGATTCCATAGTCATCGGTTTTCTCATGGGGACAGTTTTTGTCAGCCATTACATGTTGTCATTTAAATTGATAGGCGTTGTTGGTATTTCAATTGCCAGTAAGTTGGCCAGTGCCGTTTTCCCGGCTATAAGTCAGATGTTTAAAAATAACCAGAGGGATAAGCTCCAGCAGGTATTCCGAGTTCTCTCCCATTATGGTTTGCGGATAGGAATAGCTGGTGCACTTGGAATAATGGTAATAAATGAGCGTTTTGTTGCTCTGTGGGTGGGGCAAGATATTTATGCTGGAAACCTGTTAACTGCTATTTTTGTTGCTTGGTTATTTGTAGATTCTTTGAATAGGGGAGTTTGTTCCATGATACATGCCTCCGGTGAAATAAAAGGCTGGGCTGTAGCCTCGTTGTATGAAGCAGTGGCAAATATTGTGTTTAGTATAATATTCATTATGTGGTTTGGTTTAATCGGTGCAGCCTTGGGGACTTTGTTAACGCGAACGGCTATGACAATCTATGTTTATTGCTGGTTATTTCGTAAGTTGGACATAAGTTGGAAAAGTTTTCTGTTGCAGGGGTATTTATCTTCTGGGATAAAGAGTCTGCTGGCCGCTGGGGTGATCATCGTACCTTTTCTTGCTTTGCATTTGCTTGCTGGCTGGGTGTCTCTTATTTGTCTTGTATTGTTAATGGTTGTGATGGATATTATGTTTTTTGAGGGCAGGGAGTTGGTTCGTATTGGAATGGCAGAGAAGAATATTAAAAGCATGGCTGTAATTCGTAGTTCCTGGACGGTTAATTGTGGTTGTTAAGATCAGGTATTTGTTGATGAAATTATCTCACGTAGAATATTGGAATATCGAGCTGTTTTCATGAAAAAAGTAAATAAGTTTAAATTAGTTAAATGGAAGTTGTTAAAAATCACACTGCCATTATTTGAATTTGTTTCCAAAAGTTGGTTTACATATACACTACGCCCTAGGCGAAGTGCAGATTATGGTCATTTCCCAGATCCAACTGTAAATAGCAAAAACTCTCAAGTGGCTATTGTTTTACAAGGCCCCGTAATGACAAAATGGGATTTTACTGTGGAAACAATCAAGATGTATAAAATGATGTTTCCAGATGTCCATCTGATTGTTTCTACTTGGTGCGATACGCCTTCTTCTGTTCTTGATAGTTTACAAGCACTAGATATACATATAGTGTGTAGCGAATATCCGGGTAACCCAGGGATATCACATGTAAACTACCAGATAGTTTCCACGGTTGCGGGTATTCGTAAGGCGGGAGAATTGGGTGCAAAATATTGTCTCAAAACAAGGACTGACCAGCGTATGTACAGGCATGACGCAATTCAATTCCTGCTTTCGTTGTTGGCTGTGTTTCCCCTTTCGCAGGAATTTGTTCAGTTAAAAGGGCGTCTTATTGCGGCTAGTTTGAATACCTATAAATACAGGCTTTATGGTATTTCTGATATGTTTCTATTTGGGAATATAGAAGATATGGAAATGTATTGGGATGTCCCCCTTGATCCAAGAGATTTTCTTCCGGTAATGGAAGATGATTTGTTAAGCTACTCACAACAAAAATTGTGTGAGGTTTATTTTTTTACATTGTTTATGGAAAAACTTAATATTAAGCCGGACTGGACATTGAGGCAGAGTTGGCAGCTTTTTAAAGACTTATTTTGTGTTATTGATCAGAGTATGCTGGATCTCTATTGGCCTAAATATAATAGGTTTGTTGAACGTCGGCGGCTTAATTATCAACAGAGAATGGGCGATGAACTTTTCTGTTATAGCGATTGGATTAGACTTTATGCAAATGTTTCTTCGATAGATTGTGCTGTTTCTGAAAAGGTTCTAACTTCTGCTATGGACACCCCTTTTTAGAGGTAACTAAAATAACAATATGAGAAATATGGTAAAAAAGGACAAGAGAACGGTTATGATTTGTTTGGTGAAAAAGAAATTACGCAGGTTTTATGATGTCTATATTAAGCGAGATCCACAACGAATAGCCTTTTATAATTATTTAGATCTAGGTGGTGAGTCTTTGCGGTTGGATTATTGTTTGAGTGATCATGATATTGTTTTAGATGTCGGTGGGTTCATGGGTGACTTTGCAAATGCTGTAACAAGTAAATTCGACTGCAGTGTAAATATTTTTGAACCAGTGGTTGAATATGCTGAGGCAATAAGGAGAAGATTCTTTGAAAACCAAAAAATTTTTGTTATTCAAGCTGGTCTAGGAGGCAAAGATTGCGATGAACTGATTTCGGTTGAAGGAGCTAGCTCAAGTGTGATTGTTGGAGAGCGAAACTCTGGTGAAAAAGAGGAAGTGAAAATTATTTCAATAGTGGATTACCTGAAGTCAAAGAAATACGCATCAATAGGTCTTGTAAAGATTAATATTGAAGGTAGTGAATATGAATTGATGAATGTGCTACTGGAACATCCAGCTTTAATAAAAAAAATAAGATATTTTCAAATTCAATTCCACAGCTTTGTCCCTAACGCAACAATAATGAGAGAAAAAATTCAAAATGAGCTTTCCAAGACGCATAAGAAAATGTGGGATTTTCCTTTTATATGGGAGAGTTGGGAGATTATCGAGTCGTAAATAATGATAATTTCACGCATAACTGGTGGACTTGGAAACCAGATGTTCCAATATGCTTTTGGACGTACTCTTTCATTGCAGCATGGTACAGAGCTTCTTTTTGACCTTGGTGTTTACCGCTATTACTCCCTGCATAACGGCTTTGAGTTATCTCGTTTATTTAATCTAGCCGGTGATATTGCCTGCGAGAAAGATTTTAAGACTGTTTTGGGCTGGCGTGGAGCCAGTACTATACGATGCTCTTTATTGCGGAGGCGGTGGCAGTGGCTGCGTGGTACTAGAATAGTAGTAGAGCCCCATTATCATTATTGGGACGGTGTAAAGAGAATACCTGAAGATTGTTTCGTTTCAGGATACTGGCAAAGTGAGAAATATTTTAAACAAGTAGAAGGCATACTGCGAAAGGATTTTGAGTTTTTACTTCCATTATCATCTCCGAATTTATCAGTGCTTGATAAAATTAAGTCATGTGATGCAATTAGTTTACATATTCGCCGTGGTGATTATGTGAACAATGAAAAAGCTGCTAAAGTTTATGCTGGTTGTTCAACCGGTTACTATTACAAAGCGGTTGAAAAGATAGCCGCTATGTGTACAAATCCTGTTTTGTTTGTTTTCTCTGATGATGTAGGCTGGGTCAAGGAGAGTATGCACTTTGATATTCCTGCCAATTATATCTGCAATAATGTAGGTAGTGAGAGTTTCAATGATATGCGTCTCATGAGTGAATGTAAGCATAATATTATTGCAAATAGTTCTTTTAGCTGGTGGGGGGCTTGGTTGAATTCTTTCCATGGAAAAATTGTTATTGCTCCCCAACAATGGTTTTTAACTGATAAATTTGACAGTCGTGACGTGATTCCAGATTCTTGGTGTAGGTTATAGCATATGTGTGGAATAGTAGGTTTCTGGGGGAGAAATACTTGCTCACGGGAATACTTAGGTCAAACTGTTGACTCAATGTTGCGTAGGTTGGTTCATCGTGGGCCTGATAGTGGAGGGTCTTGGATCGATGAACAGTGTGGTCTGACCCTGGGGCATCGTCGTTTATCTATTGTAGATCTTTCTTCAGCAGGTAATCAACCTATGACTTCGGTCTGTGGAAGGTGGGTTGTTAGTTTTAATGGAGAAATCTACAACCATATTGAAATCCGTGAGCAGCTTCAACAATGCGGAAGCGCACCACAATGGCAAGGCCATTCTGACACCGAAACATTGCTGGCTATTATTGCTGCCAGGGGCTTAGATGTTGCTATTCAGGATTTGGTTGGCATGTTTGCCTTTGCTTTATGGGATAGAAAAGAGCAGACATTAACCTTGGCCAGGGATCGTATGGGAGAAAAACCTCTCTATTACGGTTGGCAGGGTAATACGTTTATGTTTGCATCAGAGCTGAAAGCTCTACGGTGCCATCCGCAATTCGAAGGGAAGCTTGATCCTATAGTTATGGGCAGTTTTCTTGCACATAACTATATTCCTTCTCCTCTCTGTATCTATAAGGGATTATTCAAATTACCACCAGCCAGTATCGTGAGTTTTACTGTCCATGATCTGGATAATATGTCTGTTGGAGAGCCTCGTAAATATTGGTCTCTTCCGCAAATTGCCGACGTTGGTGAATCGCTCGAGCATGGATCTCTGTCTCAAAAAGCAGATGATCTTGACGTGTTGTTGCGTACTGTACTTAAAGATCAAATGTTGGCCGATGTACCTCTCGGGGCATTTTTGTCTGGAGGGATAGATTCATCATTGATTGTGGCCTTAATGCAATCAATATCAGATCGCCCTGTAAAGACATATTCGATTGGTATGCCTGATATGGGGTTAGATGAATCAAAATATGCAAAAGCGGTAGCCGCTCATTTGGGTACTGAGCATTATGGACATACTATAAGTTCTGATGAGGTTTTAGAGCTTATCCCTCGTATACCGTATATTTGGGATGAACCATTTGCGGATTCATCCCAGATACCGACCGTAATTGTGAGTCATTTCGCACGACAACACGTAAATGTCGTGTTGACTGGAGACGGTGCTGATGAGATCTTTTTGGGCTATTCTCATTATCGGCAATTACAGAAATTATGGAAATATCGTAACCTGGCTTACCTGCCTTTCAAAATTATTGCCTTCGTTGCAGGAGGGGGTAGAAAGTTTAATCCACGGATGATTGCGTCAGTGGAATCTTTGCTCTCCGCAGAGAGTAAAAAAGAGTTGTTGACTCGATATTACGATAGGTACAGGTGTGAGGCAAACCCTGTGGTGGATTATCCTAAAAAAAATGGTCTCGATAGAGATTTTCTAGGAGGGGGGCAGGATTGTGTAGATATTGCTTTGCTTGGAGCATTGCATGATCAAATGGTATATCTTCCTGACGATATATTGGTCAAGGTCGATCGAGCTTCGATGAATGCCTCCCTTGAGACAAGGACGCCGTTTTTAGATCACCGTGTTGTTGAGTTTGCGTGGGGATTGCCACTAAAATATAAGCTTAATGGAAATGCGACGAAGTGCATTCTTAGGCGTATACTCCAACGTTATGTTCCCAATAAATTATTTGAGCGACCGAAACAAGGATTTTCTATCCCAATTGCCAAATGGCTTAGGGATGAATTGCGTGAGTGGGGTGATTCTTTGCTTAATCCTCAAGATTTGGAAGATTGTGGTTTAAATTCTCGACAGGTTAGATTGTATTGGGCAGAGCACCAAAAGGGTATTAACCATAGCGGGAGATTATGGGGAATATTAATGCTGATGGCATTTGTTGGGGGAGATGGTAATGCGTAACTCTCCGACTATATCTGTGGTAATGTCTGTCTATAATGGCGAAGTGTATCTTGCCGAGGCTATAGAGTCTATCCTTGTGCAAACGTATAGGGACTTTGAATTTATAATTATTGACGATGGCTCTACTGACAATAGTTCTAATATAATTAGAAGTTATGATGATCCTCGTATTCGTTTCTTTCAGCAGAAAAATGCAGGTTTGGCAGCATCCCTTAATAAAGGGATAACCTTAGCTCGGGGAAAATACATAGCACGAATGGATGCCGATGATGTCTCTCTTCCTGATAGGTTAAAAAAACAGCTAAAGTGGCTTAAAATGTCCTCTGCAGATGTTTGTGGCGGGTGGATTAAGTTGTTTGGGGGGGGGACATGGCGTACCCGCCGGTATTTTGAATCTGATGATGCAATAAAATTGCAATTATGTTTCAGGACATCTTTTGCACATCCAACAATCTTAATGAAAACAGATTTGGCAAGAAAGATACCTTATGACGAAAAGGTACGGCGAGGTCAAGATTATGATTTATGGGTCAGGTTTGCCTTGGCTGGTGCACAAATGACCAATATACAGGAGAAAGTTTTAAATTATAGAGTACATAAACAGCAGGTGCCTCATCAGCAGGTAATGGAGCATTATTGTTACATCCAACAAAAATATGTTAATTGTATGCTTGATTGGCCGGATGCATATATTGTTATGAGAAAATTTTCTTTCGCTTCAGAAGCTCCGTTAGAAGAAGATGCAAGATTGTTACTAGACATTATAATGTCGATTCCGTGGGCATCACCACAAGCAAAACTTAGTTGTTTTGTTACTGCTTTAAGGTATGTCAGGCCGCAAAAATATGATGTTTATCTGCTGTACAAATTGATGAGTCATTTGCTTAAGGTGAAGTTAGGTGTTGAGGTAATACCATTGTGGTTTCAGACAATTATGGGTGCTGGGTCTGATTCAGTTATATACAAATTGGTGAAATCGTTTACCTGATGGTTCTTGATGTATATACTAACCTGATATAGTTCCTTTCTTTGATTTTGGTAACTATGTAATATAGGGAAGCAAAAAACAACTGGGAGGCCTTTATGCCCTTACAATATATTGAATCAGCTATTAAGAAAAATATATCTATTCATAATAGAAGTGCGAACAGTTATGAACGTCATCATGGCGAAATATACAATCATGTTGAACAAAAAAGATTGAAAAAAGCCCTTAAACTGGCATTAACACACATTGAGACAACGAACTATCCCCTCGTGGCGTTGGATTTTGGATGTGGTGCCGGAAACTTAACCGCACATTTGTCAGATCTTGGTTGTAATGTTATTGCTTGTGATGTTGCCCAAGGGTTTCTTGATCTTGTGGGGGCTCGTTCTTACAAAACTGATATCAAAACGGTGCGTCTCAATGGGAATGACTTATCGAATATATCCAACGATAGTGTTGATATGGTCGCAACATATTCTGTCCTTCATCATGTTCCTGATTATTTGAATATTATAAAGGAACTTATTCGTGTTCTTAAGGTTGGAGGTGTTTTGTATATTGATCATGAAAGATCAAAACAATTTTGGACGGATCGCACTGTTTATAAAAAATTTGATAAGGAAATGAGAGCAAAAAGTAAGATAGATTGGGGGAAATACAGTGTGGCTACAAATTATGTTGACTGGTTCATTCGGAGATTTGTAGATCATAGGTATAGACGATTCGGCGATATTCATGTCTTCTCGGACGATCATATTGACTGGGAAAAGATAGCTGGCATATTGTTACAAGAATCATGTCGAATCATTTTTGAAAAAGATTATCTACTATGTAAGAAAAATTATGATATTTTCACCTATAATCAGTATAAAGAATCTCTTTTTGATACTCATCTGGTTTGTGCCAAAAAGTATTAACCCTACCCAAGTGCTAATGACCATAAAGATAGGGCGCTGTTATGGTGAAAAAATTTAATGGTTAAGTTTTTAATTCTGGCATATATTTTTTTTGTTAGTTGGACATCTGCCTTAGCGTTGAGTTCGTGGATATTGTTGCCTTTTGTTTTTGTTTTGTCTGCGTTTGTTGTGGTTCTTTTTAAAGTAATCCGAGGTAGCACCTTTTGTGTGAGCCCCTATTATAAAGAAGATTTGTTCCTGCCTTTGTTTTTTATTTTTTTTATGGTGTCTGCAATTATCAATATGAACGCCTCTGGTTTTAATTATGTGGTTGCTTATTTGTTTGTTTTTGGCTTGTTGTATTTGTTTGTAAAAGGTGTATTGGCAACATATGTGACATTGCCTCAGATATATATGGCTAATACATACGGGGTGATTTTTGTAGGGTTGTTTTTGACAGTTAATTTTATTTTGAATACTAGTGGGATCGTTGATTTACAGGGGGCCATTCCTCGGATTAGCGGCACTAATGCTTCTTATCTTGGAATTTTTAATAGAGGGTATGCTTTTGCAACAGAGCCTGGTATTGTTGCATTTTACTTAAATACTCTTGGCCCCTTAGCTCTTTGGCATTTATGGTGTGAGGTGCAATGTTCTAAGGTTGTAAAACTGCTTTTGACCTGTGCCGTTGCCTTTGGCTGGTTAGTGTTATTCTCTGCCGCCGCTGTATTTTTTCTCTCAATCAGTTGTTTCTTAGCTGCGATGATAATGTGGAAAAGGATTATAAATAGGCGTTTAACTATTAGCACATTTTGTAAGATGGGAAGTGTGACTGCTTTTATTTTATTAATTTCCCTTTTTTTTGCATTTTCTCCAAAATTTCAAGGGTATATTGCACCCATTTGTATGAAGCTTACCCTTTCTCCCGAGCTAAGCAGTTCTCATGCCCGTACCGATCGTTGGAAGAATGCTGCTAATCTGGTTTTAGATGAGCCTTTTCTGGGAAAAGGGCCGAGATATTTTTCTTCCAAAGGGGAATCAAGTGCTATTAGTTGGTACCTCACCCTATTAGTGGAAGGAGGATTCCTTTCCTTCATGCCCTTGTTGGCTTTTTTGTGTATTGTTTTTGTTCGAATTTTAACTTTTAGGCATCTCTACCAGCCCCCCATTTTGATTGGATTTTTGGCTGGATGTGGACATTTGATGATAATAAGTTCTTTTTTTGCACCATTTTTATGGTTATTGATCGCCATTTTTTATGTTTTATACGCTGAAAAGTATGTGCAGGTCGAAATGGAAAGTGTGTATGCCTGAGCAACTTGATATTTCAGAACCTTTACGTATCCTTGCGGTATTTGGGGCAGTGGATGACACAAATATACCTGTGGAAAATTTTTTGTCTCTTCCTGCTGACAGTTTCGAGTTACACATTGTTTTGTGCTATCAGGAAGAAGGTCAGGGTGAATCTTTTCTTCGCCAAGCTTTTGGAGGTCGTTCGGTGCGAGTTCATGGGATTAAAAGACCTAATCTCGCACAATTTTCTTCCATTTACCTTGTTGGCGCATTACTGAATATCATTCAAAAAGTTAGCCCCGATATTGTTCATGTCCATCACACTCGTACTGCTTTTGCGGGGGCATTGACTGCCAGATTGCAGGGAGTCCCTGTTGTTTTGACTATACATAGTATATGGGGAAATTATTCTGTATGGCAACGGATATTTTATAACATGGCTATTTTTTTTTCTGATCTTGTAGTGTGCAATTCGGAGACGACAGCTAGTGAATTGTCTTCAGTAGTCAGTAAGTATTATTCTGGTCGCTTACGTATTTGTCATAACGGAGTGCAGATACAACAAAGACGGGAGATTGTGCGACCAGAGGAGTACGTGTGGCATACATTATCTGATTGTTTTGTGATTGGGACTGCAGCACGATTAGTAAGTTTGAAAGACATAAAAACATTAATACGAGGGTTCGCTTTATTTCGGGAGAAAACAGGTGATGGAATTTTACTTATTGCAGGAGATGGACCAGAGAAAGAAGAGCTACAGAGGTTATCTTGTGAGTTAGGCGTAAATACACGAGTTTGTTTTCTTGGTAAGCTGAAACGGAATGAGGTGCGTGACATGTTGCAATACTTAGATGTTTATGTTGTCTCTTCTCTGTATGAGGGGTTCTGTGTTGGGATGGTTGAGGCAATGGCAGCCGCACTTCCTGTTATAACCACTGACGTTGCTCCTTTGCCTCAAATTTCTGGCTGTGGTTCTGGTGGAGTGTTTATTCCGGGGGATTGCACTCAGTTAGCTGAGAGACTGTTATTGATGTATCAGCGACCAGATATTAGGTGTAGTATTGGTTCGGCTGCTCGTCTACGTGCTGAGGAGCAATTCTCAATGCAGAAATGTGTTGATTGTTATATTGATATCTATGACGAATTAGTTTCTGTTCGATAACTATAGCCCGCCCTAAGGAAGCACAGGATGAATAATGAAAATATTAAGGTGATTTATATTGGCGGTTATGGCCGTTCTGGATCTACTTTGTTAGATGTAGTGTTGTCTGGTCATCCAGAGGTTTTTGGTGGCGGTGAACTCAACCAACTTTTTGAGGTGTGGATGAGTGGCGGTTTTTGCTCTTGTGGTGAACTCATTAGTAATTGTGTCTTTTGGAGAAGGGTGCTTGACGATTTATTTGATCGGCTTAAGGGAATGGATGTGAGCAAGGCTGCCCAAATTACACGGCAAAATGAAAATTATTGGAGGACTACCCAGGATTCTTTAGAATATACGAAATTGTGGGGAAATTTGTTTGCTATAATTGCACACCGCAGTAAATGTTTTGTTATTGTTGACTCATCAAAAACAACCCGTTTGAGTTACCATCGGCCTGGTAATTTGATGGAAATATATAGTTGTCGATTCCATATGTTTCATCTTGTTCGTGATATTCATAGTGTTCTGCAATCAGTTGCTTCTGGTAGTAATCGTAAGCTCGAAGCTGGTTTGGGGCAGCCAGTGCTGTTGGGAGGCCGATTGCGTGGCCTAATTGGTTGGCTTTGGGCTAATCATTGTGTTGAAAAAATAGAACAAAATGGAGCAGGTTGTAATTCTGTTGAGTTGCTACGTTTTGAGGATTTCTTGTCCGATCCTGCTTCCCTTATCTCTCGTGTCTTTCATGCTGTTGACTTGCGACCAGATAAGGTCATATCTATAATTGCCAATAATCAGCTTTTTGACCCAGGTCATGGAGTTGCTGGTAATAGAATGAGGCGTAGTGGGGCTATTCAGTTTATGCCTAAGCAAAATTTGGTTAAGTCCTTTCCACTAGTTACTAAACTGCTTGGCTTTTTAGCTCAACCAATGTCACAGCGTTATTATTGAGCAATAGTGAATAAAAAAAAACTGATTTTCATCGTCAATGTTGACTGGTTTTTTGTCTCCCATAGGCTGCCCATCGCTCTAAAGGCAATAGAGGATGGTTATGAGGTGCATTTAGTCTGTGCTGTCACCGATAAAGGTGAATACCTTAAGAGCCTGGGGCTAATTGTTCATCCCCATGCATTTTCCCGAAGTGGTAAAAACATTATTCGTGAGCTGGCTTGTGTTTTCAGGCTTTACCGGTTGCTTAAATTATTAA
>CAYREN010000073.1:0-4425 GCA_964423255.1 uncultured Roseivirgaceae bacterium
GAACCTGAAGTAATTGGTAGGTCATATCAGGAAGACTATGGTCAGCCAAATAATGCCGATTTTGAAAATTTCGTTTACCATAATGATGTTATTATTGTAAGCATTGATGGAAAAATAGAAGGTATTCCCGGATGTGGTGTTTACTTTCCTTCTCAGGTTGATAATTGGGATGGCAACTTTTATAATTTTTCAGCCTACATTCGAGAGTTGATAGATGTTGTCGATTTGCGATACAACACAAAAGCAGGGCCTCAATTCCGTGCGATAAGTGGTCTATCTATGGGTGGACAAATGGCCATTTGGGTGGCAGCAACAAACCCACATTTGTTTAGCAGTGCTTCAGAATTTTGTCATTCACCAAATTTTTATGATGTAGGTGACCCCGCATATCAAACCACAATTGACGTTCGGCAATTATGGAGAAATTTAAGATATCTCCCTTTTAGGCATTCAACAAACAAAGGTGACTACCTCAAATATTATACTAACCAATTATATGCTTCTTATTCAGGAGCAGGCTTTGAAAATGAATATTATCTCGCTGATTTCTGCAAACATCATGCGGCAAGAATTGATTTACAGTTTGGGTTTCACATGGATCATTTCAATATACCAAAAGAAAAAGCTAAGTGTTTTTCATATATCAATCTTTATCCTGAATTTGAAATTTGGGAGTATAACTTGTCAAGTTCAAAGATTGGAAATGGGTGGATATATCTGCATAATGTAACAAAAAATGGTCTGGGGATTTATACTAAAAAGCAACTTCCATTTGGCAATAGCCTGCCAGCGTTTGATATTTCATTGACCACCCCGGCTATTTATTCTCCGAATGAGAATTATACAATTGCAAAATATTCTTACTGCAAAGGGACAATTTCTCAGAAGAAAGTGAAATCAGATCAATGGGGAAAATTGACAATTGGTTCGTCAGGTGGAATGGGGGAGGAAATCGGAATAATCGGAGATCACCTTCAGCCACCAGTATTCATTCTAACGGATACAATAAATGAAAATATTTATATTAATGAAAACACAAAAACGACGCTCTCATTTGAGATAATAAACTTATCAAAATCAACACAGTATGTAGATTTTGTGGTTACTACAGAAAATATTGATTTGCTAAATATAATTAGCCAACCTATTCAGGTGGTTATACCTGCATTAAGTAAAAAATCTGTTGTTGATTTTACAGTTTGCGAAGGAAAGTATTTGAACAATTATATGAATACTGGATATATAAAGATTTCTTCTTCAATCAATGGATTGGTTCAGGATAGACAACACATAATTAAAATTGTTGTTAAAAAGCAAAATCCAATAAACAATGATATTGGTGTCAAAATTTTCGATGGTCAATCTGAAGAGCTTCCTATATTTAAATATGAATGGGGAAAATGGGAAACGCCAAGTTCCAAAGGAGTTATTTCTGAAGGTAGGGGTAATGGAAATGGCATTGCAGAGTTTGGTGAAGATTTCTCAATTTGGATTCACCTCCCAACCGCTTATGATGTTATTGATGAAAAAACATGGCATCCGGTTATCCCAATTAGCAATATGGATAATCCGGATATAATTGTTAAAAAAATAATCCGCCATAATTTCAATACGGGACGACCACTCCTTTCAGCCCAATTACAACTTACCCGAAAACCAACCATTAACCATCCTGTTAGAATTCCCGTTCAGGCTGAACTTTTAAAAATTGATTATCTGGAAAATGATTGCCATAGAAATGCTGCAGATGGTTTTTCTTATACGTATTTCGATTTGATTCTATTTGAAGATGGATCAATAGAATTAGAAAAATAATTAGAGAATTAATGGTAATTCCAGTAGAAACTACCCAGAATGTTGTGACTTAGATTTCCCCAATGTCCTTTTTGATTTGGGTAATTAATACTTTCTCTTCACTTCCTAGTCCGTTAGTAGCCAAGGCCAATTTTTCAAGTACATTTATAAATTTATGTTTTAGATCTTCCGTAAAATCTTTTTTGTTCATTTTGATTGCAAAAAGGGCAAGTTTATATGCTTGATCTATGTTTGGATTAATGCGCTCTTCCAAAATAGCAAACCTGTTTTTCGCTGACCAGGCACTTTTGCCTAACTCTGCTTCTATTATTGTATCGAAGGCTTTTTTTTCTTTTTCTTCAATTTCTCCATCGGCCAGTGCAATGGAGTAAGCAAGTTCAGCCAGAGCTTGAGCGAGTACAATATTTTCAGGCATGAGGTTAAGGATTATTTGTTACGAGAGAAAAGATTGATATTAAAATTATGAATTTTTATATTCTTTGTTGCGCCTAAAAATATAAAGAATCATCTGCGATTATACGATTCAAAAGAATTATTTTTAGCTTTTGCATTAGAATATGAAGTTCCAACTTACAAGTGAATTTGAACCCACCGGAGACCAACCGCAAGCAATTCAACAACTTACTCAGGGAATTGAAAATGGCGAGACACAGCAAACTCTTCTCGGAGTTACGGGGTCTGGAAAAACTTTTACAATAGCCAACGTCATTCAAAAGGTTGAGCGACCAACACTTATTCTAAGCCACAACAAAACCCTTGCAGCACAGTTGTATGGTGAGTTCAAACAGTTTTTCCCAGATAATGCTGTAGAGTTTTTTATTTCGTATTACGATTATTATCAGCCGGAAGCGTTTATCCCAAGTTCAAATATTTACATAGAAAAAGATCTTTCTATCAATGAAGAAATAGAAAAATTAAGGCTTAGCGCATCATCTGCTCTGCTATCGGGAAGAAGGGATGTGATTGTTGTGGCTTCAGTATCATGTATTTATGGTATAGGAAACCCTGAAGAGTTTGGGAAAAACATAATTCATCTTCAGAAAGGAGAAGTTATAGCTCGAAATAAATTGCTATTCAATTTTGTGGATATTCTTTATTCCAGAACGGAGGTGGAATTTAAAAGGGGAACCTTCCGAGTGAAAGGTGATACGGTAGATATTTTTCCCGCTTATGCTGACTTTGCCATCCGTATTATTTTTTGGGGAGATGAAATTGAGACACTACAAATTATTAATCCTGATACCGGTAAAAAAATATCAGAAGAAACCCACATTACACTTTATCCGGCAAACTTGTTTGTAACCGGAAAAGATGTGGTAGATGTAGCCATCACAGAAATTCAGGATGATTTGGTTAAACAAATAAATAATTTTGAGGAGGATCAAAGGCCTCTGGAAGCAAAACGAATTAAGGAGCGTACGGAATTTGATCTTGAAATGATCAGGGAGCTTGGCTATTGTCCGGGAGTAGAAAACTATTCGCGATATTTTGATAGAAGACAATCGGGGAATAGGCCTTTTTGTCTGCTTGACTATTTTCCGGATGATTTTATCATGATTATTGATGAGAGTCATGCAACACTTCCGCAGATTCGCGCTATGTGGGGTGGAGATCGCTCCAGGAAAATGAATCTGGTAGAATATGGTTTTCGATTGCCAAGTGCACTGGATAATCGGCCATTGACTTTCAATGAGTTTGAACAGATGCTCAACCAGGTAATTTATGTGAGCGCCACACCTGCAGATTATGAATTAATAAAATCTGAAGGAGTTGTCGTTGAACAAATTATAAGGCCGACCGGATTGCTTGACCCGCTTATTGAAGTTCGGCCTAGTCTCAATCAAATTGACGACCTGTTGGAAGAAATTGATGAACGGGTCAACATGAAGGACAGGGTATTGGTGACAACACTTACAAAAAGGATGGCGGAGGAGTTGACGAAATATCTGGAGCAGGCTGGTGTAAAATGTCGATATATCCATTCGGAAGTAAAGACTCTTGATCGTGTTGAAATTCTTCGCGAGTTAAGATTAGGGATTTTTGATGTATTGGTTGGTGTAAATTTATTGAGGGAGGGTCTGGATCTTCCTGAGGTTTCTTTAGTTGCTATTCTCGATGCAGACAAAGAAGGTTTTCTTAGAAATCAACGTTCTCTCGTGCAGACTATAGGTCGTGCGGCAAGAAATGTAAATGGCAAAGTGATCATGTATGCAGATACTATTACCAAGTCTATGCAGGCGGCGCTGGATGAAACAAACCGAAGGCGAAGAATTCAGATGGATTACAATAAAACACATGGGATAGAGCCAAAAACAATTTCCAAATCTACTGGGGCAATTATGGATCAAACCAAAGTGGCGGACGCCAAAAAAGATGGAAAAAAATATTATATCGAACAAGAGAATCCTACAATTGCCGCTGACCCGCTAATGGCATATTTAGATAAAGATCAAATCAAACACCTCATTGATCAAACAAGGAAAAAAATGGAAGTGGCAGCTAAAGATCTTGATTTTATGGAAGCGGCAAGACTAAGAGATGAACTATTTGAATTGGAAGAAAAGTATGGAAAAAAGAGATGATTTAGTCAACTTGTTAAATCCAAAAACT
>CAYREN010000073.1:4525-13588 GCA_964423255.1 uncultured Roseivirgaceae bacterium
TCCTTTAGTTACTTCCTGCTCCCAATTATCAAGTTCGATTTTTAATTCTGCCGCTAAAGTATATTTCTTATCAATCAAATCATTTTGTTCGGAAATATCATCAGTTAGATTGTATAAATGTGATATATCTTCTTCAACAAGCAACTTCCAATTTCCATGTCGAACTACCTTTTGGTCTCTGTATTTCCAAAACAGTTTACGCTCAGGAATGGAATTCCCTTCAATTAATAATCTTGTAATGTCAATACCATCAAATTGATTGTCATGCTTTTCTTTGGACTTTGATAAATTGACAAAAGTAGGGAAGAAATCCATGCTCAATACTGTTTCGGAAGTTGTAGTTGAAGGCTCAATATATTGTGGCCAGTAAGCGATAGCAGGGACACGATGCCCACCTTCCCAAAGAGACCCTTTATTTCCTCTTAGATTTCCATTACTGGCGATATCCTTTAAACCTCCATTGTCAGAGCAAAAAATTATAAGTGTGTTGTCAACTAAATTTAAAGATTTTAGTTGATCTAAAATTCGTCCAACGCCTTCGTCCATCACCTCTATCATTTCTTTGTAAGCTATTTTTTTATCCGCAACACTTTTCTGAGCTGATGCTTTCTTTCCAATATGTCTTTCAACTTTGTCATTTCGTCCCTGAAAAGGAAAGTGTGGAGCCTCATGGGCTACGTACAAAAAGAAGGGTTTATCTTTGTTGTCATCAATAAATTCTAAGGCATATTTGGTGATCAAATCAGTGACATACCCTTGTTCTTCAACCTTCTCCAAATCGTGCCACCAGTCTGGAATACCGGCCCCATCAATATGCGAATGATAATCTACATTTCCACTCACATATCCACGGAAGAAATCGAATCCCTGGTAAATCGGATTAAAATCAATTTGATATCCCAAATGCCATTTGCCAACAATTCCTGTAGCATACCCCTCATCTTTCATAAAGTCTGCTATGGACAGTTCTTCAATATCCAGGCCGACTCTTCTCGTTTCACCTTTTGCATATATTACACCTTCCAATCCACTTCTCTGCTGATACCTGCCCGTCAATAAAGCTGCTCTTGTCGGTGAACAAACAGCTCCATTTGAATGAAAATCTGTAAATTTTAATCCTTCAGAAGCCAATCTATCGATGAATGGGGTCTTTATAGTTTCATTTCCATAACATCCCAAATCTCCATAGCCAAGGTCATCCGCCATAATCAAAATAATATTTGGGCGGTCAAACTCTTTTGGGTTACAAGAGAATATTATTAAGGAAATAATGATGCTCAAGAAAGCTTTCATGTTAAGACTTGCGATTTGCACTTTTTGGTACTGTTTATAATTGAATTCAAATAACATTTTAAATTTTAGTTATGAAAATGAAGCAGATGATAGTATTTATTTATGCGTTGAATTTAATCTCTCGTTCAACTCCAATTCAGCATTAGATGTCAACGGTTCTTCAGAATAAAATAAGGCAGCGTTGTCTATGCCTAATTCTTCCGATTTCTGAATCACATCTGAATAGGAACTAAATTGACTTAAAAATTTGGGAATTACAATTATAAATCCGCAAATGGCCAGCATCCAAAATATCAATTTTAACCATTTTATCATGGCTAAATCAAATTAGTGATTTCAGGGAATACAATATAAAACATGATGTAAGCCATGAGAAGTGTCAGAATTAAATTCAATGTTTGTCCACATAAATAAAGGATCAATGGTTTTCCTCCTGAGAAATGACCTTTGAGTTCCTTAAAGTTTACTGATAATCCAATGCTTACAAAGGCCAGACAAAATAGCCAGCCTCTAAGGTCTTTTGTAAAACCTCTTATTATTCCATGATCAATAAATGCATAGGAAAACTCCTTTGATAGCAAGGCATAAATAATAGAAAACACAATAGAAGCTCCTAAAAACCCAAGAATAAATTTTGGAAATCTTTTCCATATTTCATCAGCTCCTATATTAGCCTTACCATTATTTTCAACCTTTGTTGCCCAATAAACAGCCACACCAAAAGCGATAATACCTATGAGTACATTCTGAATCATTTTAATTGTAGCGGCAACATTTAGTGCCTTATCTCCAAGGAATGCGCCCGCAGCCACAACAGCTCCTGTAGCGTCAATTGTTCCCCCAATCCAAGCGCCTCCTAAAACTTCCGGCATACCCACAGCATTGATGAAGGCCGGCATTACAATCATCATAATGGAGGTAAAAACCATAGAAAGTCCAATTGCTAGGGTAAGTTCTTCTTTCTTGGCATTGCAAGCAGCAGCAGTCGCAATAGCAGCGGAAACTCCACAAACAGACATGTCTGCGCTAATGGTGATATTGAGGGTTTTTGATCCTATTTTTAATATTTTTTGTCCAAACCAATAAGTTGACACCAATACTATTGGAGTAACTACCCAGGAAACAAAAATTCCCGGTAAGCCAATAGTCATTATTTTTCCAAGCAATATCTCCGCTCCCAGTAAAACCAAACCTGTTTTAATATAATATTCTGTCTGTACGGCTGGTTTAAGCCACTCTGGAGTTTCGATGGTATTACTAATTATCAACCCCAAAAGTATTGCCCAAACTGCGTAGCTAATCCCTAAATTTTTCATATCAACTTGCGAGGCCAACAAATAAGAAATTGTTGCTAAAAGGAAAATTCCCAAAAAAGCAATAATAAATTTGATATAGCCATGCCCCATGAAATATGCCCCAAGACCAAATATCATGGCAAGGATCAGAGCAAACAGTATGAGCTTGGGTAGCAAAGTGTAGGGTTTTACAGTTAGTTTTTTATTTACTTTCTCGAAATCTACAAATGCATCATTCCATTTTTTTGAGGCATTGGCAGCCAATTTATTTTGGTCCTCATTTTTATATGATGATTGCTGTGCAAGTTGCTCAAGGGAAATTGCTTCTTTTTCTAGTACATCAACTTCTTTTAGTAAATATTTGAGTTTTTCGTTGTCTTGCGCCGAGATCACTTTTCCACCGGAATACAAGGATGACAAGGGATTACTTTTCCATGATTTTGGTTTACTCAAGAGAGATTTCACTGATTTTCCAAGGGCGGTATTGCTGCCGGTGATTTGTTTAGACTGGTACTTTGCTTTATACCAATCAATAGATTTATAAGGAATTTTTTCTGATTGTTCTGTTAGTTCACGATCATTTGAAACAATTGCATCTCCAATTTCTGTCTTAGCAATAAACAGATAAATAATAATACCTAACACAAGAAAAAAACCACCAAGCCAAATGGCCCAATAGTCATCACTTATCAGGAGTTTAGATTTGTATTGATTGTGCGACATATACCTTTATTTTATTATAGAATCCTTAGCTAACAATAGTACAAAAATTGTTGTTAAAATATTAGAGCGACATTTTGAAACTCGTTTTGTATTTTTGCGGATTAAATAAAATTTGATTCATGGTTTACCCAATCGTTGCATATGGTCATCCGGTGTTGAAAAAACAGGCACAGGAAATAGAAGAGAAAGAAATTGATGTTGTAGAATTGGCTGGCGATATGTTTGAGACAATGTACAAGGCGCAGGGAATAGGACTTGCTGCCCCTCAAATAGGGAAAAGCTATCGAATGTTTATTGCAGATGCCTCACCGCTGGAGGATGAAGAAATTGGTGATTGGAAGCAAGTGTTTGTCAATCCAGAAATCATTGAAGAGGATGGAGAAGAATGGATTTTTGAGGAGGGTTGTCTGAGCATACCAACCATAAGGGAAGATGTCGTGAGACCGGAAAGGTTGAAAATTCATTATTATGATGAAAACTGGAAAGAGCATACTGAGGAGTTTGTTGGAATGAAAGCAAGAATTATCCAGCATGAGTATGACCACATCGAAGGTATATTATTTACAGATCATCTTTCTTCTTTTAAAAGAAGGGTGCTAAAAAGTAAACTTTCCAACATAAGCAAAGGGATTGTGAAAGTGGATTATCGAATGTATTTTCCTGCGAAAAAATAAACTAAATTTAAAATTCAACTTTGACTACTCTCAAAACTACACTCATTCAATCAAATATTTATTGGCAGGATGTCGATGCTAATCTCGCCATGTTTGAAGAAAAGATTTGGGAGATCGAAACGCCAACAGATGTAATCATTTTACCTGAGATGTTCAATACTGGGTTCTCAATGAATGTTGAACATATGGCCGAACCAATGAATTTTAAGACCTTTAGATGGATGAATCAAATGGCTAAGCAAAAGGATGCTGCTATTGTGGGGAGTTATATTGTCAAAGAGGCTACGCAATATTACAACAGACTTTACTGGGTGGAGCCCGATGGGCAATTTGATTTCTATGATAAAAAACATCTTTTTAGAATGGGGAATGAGCATCTTGTTTTTGCTGAAGGAAATAAAAAAATGATCAGAAATTTTAGAGGCTGGAAAATAAGACCCCTCGTTTGTTATGATCTACGGTTTCCAGTTTGGAGTCGAAATAGGTATAGCTCTTCAGCGGAAGTTTTAGATTATGATTTGCTAATTTATGTTGCCAATTGGCCAGCCCCGAGGAATGATGTCTGGCAAACCTTGCTTAAAGCACGATCCATGGAAAATCAATGCTATACCATCGGATTAAATCGAACAGGTTCTGATGGTGAAGGAATCACCTACAATGGTCAGTCTTCAGTTTTTGATTTTAAAGGCAAAGCAATAAATGAAATCTCCAGCAATCAGGCAATTCAAACAGTCGAACTCAATATGGAACAACTCATTTCATTCAGAAAAAAATTCCCTGCATTCCTTGATGGTGATAGTTTTGAATTATGTTGATTTATGGTTTTCTCAATAGATTATTGACCATCGAAATATTTTTTATCAGTTGCTTTTGCCAGCTCAGGATATCCAACATCATAACCTTTGGCTTCATGCCATAAAATACGGTTAAATAATCCTTCATCAGCTTTATCAATATCATCCAATGGCATTTCCATGGATTTTTTGGCAAAGAAATATTGCTTGGTTGTTTTGTTTAAGGACGATATGACAGGATTCATTTCATCAAGCGGTATATTGTTTTTAAGTGCTATGTATGGTGAGAAATCAGGAATGTCGGTAAAGCAATCTGTCATGGGATTTGCGGTCATATCAAATTGATTCATAGGAGGTAGCCCCAGGATGAGCTCCATAGTTCGCAATATGCTATTCTGGTTGTAATGCTTACTAATCACCTGTCCGCGTTTGGTATATGGGCTAATGCAAAATGCTATCGTACGTCTTCCATCCACATGATCCAGGCCGGCTTGAGCATCATCTTCTATCACGAAAATTACTGTTTCCTTCCAAAATTTACTTTTTGATACAGCTTCAATTATTTGTCCTAAAGCGAGATCGTTGTCGGCTAAAGCTGCTCTTGGAGTGGGGTAACCTTCGCGGGTTCCTGTTGTGTGATCATTTGGCAAAAGCATGATCGTGAAGTTGGGGAAGGATCCCGATTTTTCATATGCTTTTAACTCCTTGATAAATTCTCCTGCACGATAAACATCTTGTACCTTTCCTGGAAACCCGATATATGTCGGACATACATAAGGCTCCAAGGTGTGAAGTTGGGGCACTGCCCGGATTTTAATTTTATTGGTTTTATTTATAAAATCATTGTAATTGTCAGTCCATGTGGAAGAAGAGGGTTCTATTTTGGCTCCAACAAATTCACCATAATTTCTAAAAGTAAGATTTGCTCTCAGCACATAATCCCAAATAAATCCCGATGCAGAATAGGCCAGGGCATCATCACCGTCGTAGGGGTAGCTTCTTTCAAAACCTCCAAAGCTTTTTTCCAAATAGTCTGCTACATTTCCTTCATCGGTCCATTGATGTCCGTCGGCGCTTAGTACTCCATTACAATAAGTATTATCAAGCAAAACAAACTGTTCTGCCAATTGATGGTGGTTTGGAGTGATGTTTCTTGGGTAAAAACACAAATCTGGCTCGCCGTTACCCTGCGGCAAATCTCCCAAAATTTGGTCATAAGTTCTGTTTTCTTTAATAATGTAAATGACATGTTTAAATACTGAAACTTCACCAGGCCTTGTCGGAACTGGAACTATTTTTTTCTCAACATTGGTTATTTTAAGAGATTGATTGATTTTTGGTAAGCGCATATTTGTAGCTGCATTGACAGTATATTTTTCGAGAGTTGGCTTATCAGGAACATCGATAATAGAAATAGAACCAAGATGTTCATGGGAATTATATCCTTTTTCTACAACTTCAGAAACATCTTTTCCGGCATACTGCCACGCTCTTTCTCTTCTACCTTTAGAACCTGCATGACTTCCTCCAACACCTTTTATATTAGCGACAAATAACTTGCTGCCGTTTTTATCTAAAACTACTGCTCCGGGATACCAACCCGTGGGTATTAATCCTGTTACTTTTCCATCAGAAAGATCAATGACGGCTAAAGCATTGTTTCCTCCATTTGCTACAAACAGTGTTCTCCCGTCTTTTGAAACAGTGAGTGCATTTGGCGCACTACCTAATGGTAAAATATCCATAGGTTTGGTGCTCAGTTTGCGAACTACCTTATCTGTTTTGGTGTCAATCTCTGAAACAAAATCGCTATTGGCATTGGCTACAAAAAGGCGAGATTTGTCTGGAGAAAGTGCCATACCCGAAGGGTGGAGACCTGTTTCAATTTCTGTTATAACTTTTCGGGTAGTCAAATCAATCACAGAAACAGTGCCTGAGGAGGCAATGCCTGTTTCTGGATCTACAATAGCTTCACTGCCAGACGTAGGGCCAGTAAACTCTCCTGGCATTGGCTTGCGACCTCCCCAATTGGAGACATAAGCTTTATTGCCGTTGACAACTACTGAATATGGAGCAATTCCAACAGGAATTTCTGCATCAACATTTTTGGTTTTTAAATTAACGATAGCAAGTGTGTTGTTTCTATTGAGCGTCACGTACATCAAACCCTTGCTCTCATCCAGGGCAAATCCTCCCGGATAGGCACCGTTTTTATCCTTCTCATTGGGGCCGGGCAGATGTATTTTTGCTGCCCATTCAAAAGTGCCATCATTTTGAACCTCAGCTGCAAGCAAGTTGCCTCTGGTGTCTGTAGTCCATACCATCGTTCCCTGAATATTCCAAACCATTCCTATAAATGTATTTCCACCTTTGGGGATTTTTAAGGTTTGTATAATTTCATGAGTAGCTGGATTTATGAAAATAATATCGTTCATATTTTTTACCGCAAGAACACTTTCATCAGCATTGAGGGCAAGATCTACTGGTCGTCCCGGGAAAGTAATTGACTTGCCAGCAGGATCTATCCGTTGGGTGGTAGCTACAATGTAAGAGCCGTCTTCTTGCTGGCCAACAATAGCATTTTCAAAATAATCATTTGGAGCAATCTTTAATACCTCATCAAGGTATGAACTTTGATTATCATCTTTTTTATCAGTGCAACTGGATATTGATATAAATATTAATGTTGCGAATATGATAGTTAAAATATTGGAGTAATCTTTAATTTTCATAGTATCTAATTATTAGTATGGGAAGCTATATCAGATTTGATTTTTATAAATATAAAATGCTAAGAGCAATCTGCCTAAAACGATGTATAGTTTTTTAATTGAATTTTCGCTGAAATTCTAATGGTTTAAATGTGTTAACAATTATATTGTATTTCAAATCAACTATTATTCAATTGCTACTAAATTTTAATGGACATGAAAAGTAAGCTTATTATTGTCTTGTTTGCAATAAGCCAAATTTGTTGTGCTCCGAAATCAATGGAGAAGAAGGATACTTTGAAAAACAGGTTGGAGCAAATCCTCAATGAGCACACACTAGAATTGTGGTATCCAAAAGTGATAGATCGGAGAAATGGTGGATATTATTCTGATTTTTCATATGACTGGGAAAAGCAAGGTATTCAAAATAAATTTATTGTTACACAAGCCAGACACATTTGGACGCTTTCAAAAGCTATTGAATTTTATCCAGAAAGAGTACAATATCGGGAATACGCAAAGCATGGGTATGAGTTTTTAAGAGACTACATGTGGGATCAGGATCACGGAGGGTTCTATCAAATTGTTGATTCTTTGGGAAACAGACCTTCAAACCCCAGCGAATCAGAACAAAGAACATATGGAAATGCTTTTGCCATCTATGCACTTGCTGCATACTATAAAGTCTCAAAAAATCCAGAGGTTTTAGTGCTGGCAAAAGATGCATTTTCATGGCTTGATGCAAACGCCCACGACAAAGAGCATGGTGGTTATTTTAAATTTATAAAGAGTGATAAAAATGCAAATGCACAGCCGACTGAAAATATTGTAGACAATACATCTGATGATATCGTGTATGGTATAAAAGACTATAATAGCTCAATCCATTTATTGGAGGCATTTACGGAATTGTACACTGTTTGGCCAGATGAATTGCTTAGAAGTAGATTGCAAGAGATGTTTGAGGTTGTTTCTCAAACCATGATGGATGACAGGGGATTTTTGAAATTGTATTTTCATGCTGACTGGTCACCATTTGATGATCATGTGATCGTTGAGATTGGAGGAATCAAAAGTGATTATTTCAGTCATATTACATTTGGTCATGATGTAGAAACGGGATTTTTACTGCTAGAAGCTGCGGAGGTTTTGGAAATTGAAAAAGAAGTGATTTTACCCAGGGCAAAACAACTTGTAGATCATGCGCTCCAAAAAGGATGGGATAATGTAAAAGGTGGATTTTATGAGCAGGGTAAATATATTGACGGAGAAGTAAAGATTTTGGATGAAAGTAAAAATTGGTGGGCTCAGACAGAAGGAATGAATAGTTTGTTGCTGATTCATTCACTATTTCCCAAAGACTCTTTAAAGTATTTTGAAAAGTTTGAATTACAAGTTAATTATGTTGAACACAACCTATTGGATCCCGAAAATTTGGGGTGGTACAGTTTTGGGATAGGCCACCATCCAGAAATGAAAAAAAGACCAAAAGCTTCCATATGGAAAGGAACATATCATACCTCGCGGGCTCTTATGCGATGCATTTCTATTTTGGAAAGTATGGATCATTAAT
>CAYREN010000073.1:13688-16306 GCA_964423255.1 uncultured Roseivirgaceae bacterium
AAAATCACATAACATTCGATTAATATTTTAGAATTTATGTAATGAATTATTAATGTTTTAAGAATAATTAATTAATAGCTATCCCATTTATTTGCAGGCATAAATACTTTTTTTATTAATGCTGAAAAAATATTTACGTCCAGTACACATTTCTATATTAATTGCTCTTGTAATTGCAAGTCAGAGTTTGTTGGCGCAAGAATCCAACAAGGTTGATACCTTAAACATCTCAACTGCTTCGCAAGCAAATACGAAGGATGCTAATAGAATTCCTGAGAAGCAGAAAAATATTATCTTCAAGAACAGCCTCACAGATAGGGTAATTACCATTGACAAAGGAAGATCTTCTTTTAAATTTAAATATGGTGCGAGAGTGCAAACCAGGTTTGATCTTTCGAGAGATCAGGAACAGGACGCAAACTCAGAAAGCAAATTGTATTTCCGTCGCGTACGTGTAAAATCAGATGGGCACCTATTTACGCCAAAGTTGGGCTACAAACTTGAGATAGATATAATTGGAGCCCAGATTCTTGATGCTGTTATCAAATGGAATTTCTATCAGAATTTTGTGTTGTGGGCTGGACAGACAAAACTCAGAGGAAATAGAGAAAGAGTTATCTCTTCACAAAATTTACAATTTGTCGATCGGTCATTGCTCAATTCAAAATTTACCCTGGATAGAGATATAGGTTTTTGGCTCATGCATCATTTCAATGCTGGTGAAGGTGTGATCCGCGAAGCTATTTCGGTTTCTAAAGGTGAAGGAAGAAGCATTTTTGAAGATAACCCAATGACAATTGAACGAGGTCTTGACTATACCGCGCGAATCGAATATTTACCTTTTGGAAAATTTACCAACAAAGGTGATTATAAAGGCTCTGATTTGGAAAGAGAGCAAAAGCCAAAGCTGTCCATCGGTCTAACATTTGATTTCAATGAAAATGCTGTAAAAACCAATGGTCAGAAAGGAAGTGTTACAGATAACACCGCAAACCTCAGGTCCTGGATTGGAGATTTAATGTTTAAGTATAATGGGTTTTCTGTAATGGCGGAATATGTAGATCGAAAGGTTTATAATTTCCATGATCAAACCATCCTGGAATATAATGACTATGTCAATGATTTCTATACCGGAACGGCCCTCAATGTTCAATCAGGATATTTATTACAACGAAATTACGAAGTAGCAGCACGGTATTCTCAGGTGAGGCCACAAGAGGGGTCTTTTTATAAAGACTTGTCAGAATATACAATTGTACTTTCGAAATTTATTGTTGGGCACAAAATTAAAGTTCAAACGGATTTTAGCATTCTAAAAGAAATTGATAAACCTATTACAAATATTTACAGACTTCAATTTGAATTCTCATTCTAATTAATAATTCACAAACTATGGAAAATGTCAACGGAGGAAAGGCGCAAATTTTAGACAGTACCAAAAGGATATTAATGTTAGTCCTGGTCTTGTTTGTTTTTCTTGTTTCACTTAATATTATGAGTGGGGGATTTAAGCTTTTGGGTAAGGATATTGCCGAGCAAATTATTACCATCACTTCCAATCCATTTATTGGATTATTTGTAGGATTACTCGCTACCGCATTGGTGCAAAGTAGCTCTACAACTACTTCAATGATTGTAGCTATCGTTGCTTCGGGCACATTGACACTTCAAAATGCCATACCGATGATAATGGGAGCAAATATCGGAACGAGTGTAACAAGTACAATCGTGGCTCTTGGTCATATTCCTAAAAAAGCCGAATTTCAGAAGGCGATAAGTAGTGCTACAATTCATGACTTTTTTAATCTTATCGTAGTTGCCATACTATTTCCATTGGAATATTTTACCGGGGCGCTTTCTTCAGCCGGAGCATGGATTGCTCATCTGTTTTATTCCGAGAGCATTGAAGGCACTAAAATGTTTAGTGTTCTTGGAGTCACCGTAAAACCTGCGGCTAAAGCAATTATTGCTCTTTTTGGATCAAAGGCTATTTTTGTAATACCGTTTTCTATTATAGCGCTATTTGTTTCCTTGAGGGGATTTTCTGTATTGCTGAGAAAAATACTTATCGGAAAATCACAACAAAATTTAGAGAAGTATGTTTTTGGAAACCCACTGAAGTCCTTGTTTTGGGGTGCTGGAATAACTGCCGCTGTTCAATCTAGTTCAGTAACAACTTCCCTGGTCGTTCCACTTGTGGCAACAGACAAAATTAGTTTGAGAAAAGCATTTCCATTTCTTATGGGAGCCAATATTGGCACCACAGTTACAGCCCTTATCGCTGCGATTTCACAGACAGAGGCAGCGCTGGCTGTTGCAATATGTCATTTATTATTTAATTTAATAGGCGTGTTTATGATATTTCCAATCAAATCTATCAGAGAGATACCCATATTTTTGTCTGAGACACTTGGTCGCTTGGCAGGAAAAAGAAGGTTGGTAGGTGTAGCATATATTGTTATTACTTTCTTTATCATTCCGTTTACCTTGATATTTACTACTTCGGATTTTTCCACCAAAAAAACTGATGATATCGAAGTGATCGATAACCAGGGTTTGCCACCCGTTTCTGCGTCTTTTAGTGATAAATTTTAGTATTTCTTCAGTGGAGTTTGAAG
>CAYREN010000074.1:0-7191 GCA_964423255.1 uncultured Roseivirgaceae bacterium
ATGAGTGGTAAAGAATAAAATATTAAATATTATGTTTGGTATGCGATAGTATACGCATATATTTGTTTGTGTAAAATTATAGTACAGTACAGCATAGTTTAAATTGCCAAATATATCCTATGTCCCTAAAAGAAAAAATACGTAATTGGATCTTATCCAATATCCAGAAAGGAGAATGGGTTGATGGTGATATGATTCCATCAATAAATCAAATTACTTCTATATTTAGTGTAAGTCGTGAAACTGTGCGCTTAAGCCTTGACAATCTAGTACAAAGAGGCGTTTTACAAGCTAAGCAAGGAAAGGGATATTTTATTGTAGCTCGCAACAAAATTAGCATTAGAGTGGCTCTTCTGTGTAAAATTGATGGCGTATATATCAAACCAATTTATCAGGGTCTATCCGATGAAATGGGAGAGAGTTTCTCAATTCAAGTGAATGAAATCAGACAACCTGAAAATATATTAAAGTCATTGCTTGAAGATTTCATAACCAGACAAGCAATCGATCAAATACTGGTTATTCCAGTGCCTGGGAAAGAGGAGGAAACCGATAGAATACTAAAGCCATTTAAAAGAAGAATAAGAATCGGCTGGATAGATAAATCACCGAAACATACAAAAGATCCAGTATTTATTTGCGATTACAAATCTTGTGTCAATTTAGCTGTGGATCATTTAAAATTACAAGGTGTAAAACAGCTTTTTTACTTTTCAAGAAATCCTGATGACAATTCTGTGTTCACCAAAATGCGAAAGGCATTTAAAAAATCAGTACCTCTAAATAGTAAGCGTGCCAATATAATTTCCGATTGGTTTCACATTCTTTCAATTGTGAAAAACAGTCAAGAATCCATTGGGATAATGGCCGAATCAGATACTGAAGCGGTTTTCTTATTATCTCGACTCAAAGCAAATAATATTAAAATACCACAACAAGTATCTATTGTCAGTTGTGATAATTCAGAAATAACTGATTTGGTAACGCCGTCGATAACATCCATTGACCCTGGATTTATAGAGCTTGGGCGCGAGGCGAGATCGTGGATTCAGGGAGATTTTGGAAATGACAGTAAACCAATTGTTTTCTATTCAACACCAATTCTGATACAAAAGGAGAGTACGGTTTAACGAGTATCACACAGTGGATAAATGGTATAAAATTATAAAATATAAAACTGAGCATTATTAAATTGAGATTAATTCAAAATGAAAAACATATTTAATATGTATTCAATTTCAAAGAAACTTATTCGAATACTGTTTTTGCTTCTGGTTATATTTTTCCAGGGAATCCATGTCTCAGGGCAAAATCCGAATCCTTTTTCCAGTATCCCTTTAGAAGAAGAGGGTGATCTATCTGCTCTAATGGTGGCTGGGATCGATAGCTTTTTATTAAAAGAGACTGAACGAATTCGGCAAGCCAGAGGGGAAGAATGGCAGCCAGACTTTTCTTCTTTTATAGCATTTGAAAATTCTATTTCACGCCAACGTGAATTGCTGGAAAATCGTACTGGCGTTGTGGAAAATCGTGTGATGCCGAAGATGGAAGTGATGTCAGACAATGACCTACAGCTATTCAAATTGGAAACAGATGCAATTGTAATTAGTGCAGTTCGCTGGAACGTTTTGGATGGATTGTCAGCAGAGGGGTTGCTCCTACAACCCAAAGGTAAAACAACTGCAAAAGTAATCATGATCCCGGATGCGGATGTTTTGCCGGAAACCCTTGCCGGATTAATGAAATCAGGTGGCCCGAGATACGGAACAGCACGACGACTTGCAGAGTCGGGATGTGAGGTATTGATTCCGGTCTTAGTAAATAGAGATGATACTTTCTCTGGTAGCCAGCTACTTGATCTCTATACCAATCAACCGCATCGGGAATGGATTTATAGACAAGGATATGTGGTAGGTCGACACGTAATCGGATATGAACTTCAAAAAATATTTGCCGCCATTGATTGGATGAAATTAAAAAATGAGGAGAAAAGGAATGATGTCCAAATTGGGGTATGTGGTTATGGAGAAGGAGGCTTGCTGTCACTATACGCTTCAGCAATTGACCCTCGAATTACTTCAACCCTTGTCAGTGGGTATTTCAATGCTCGGGAACAAGTCTGGGAAGAGCCGATTTATCGAAACGTATTTGGGCTTTTAAAATATTTTGGAGATGCGGAGCTAGCAGTAATGACGTGGCCCCGATCGCTAGTTATTGAACACAGCATTGCTCCGGAAATTCCTGGTCCACCTATGGCCTCCAAGGATAGAAAAGGAGCCGCTCCCGGTATTTTGATGGCAATAAATTATTCAACTGCTGAGGCCGAGGTCAACCGGGCTAAGGCAATGGTTCCCAGAAATAATAACCATATCAATTGGATTCATGATGATGAGGGTGGCGCCTTAAAGCCATTCTCCTACGATGCGTTAAGTACGTTTACCAACAAATTGAACGTGGACTTATCGAACAATTTAAATGTATTGCAATCTCCTTTAGAAAATACCAATTGGATTGATACCAATCAAAGACAAAAAAGAACAGTACTCGGCATGCAAGAGCATGTTCAAAAAGTACTTCGTCTGTGTGAAATTACCCGAGATCAAAATTTTTGGGAAGTTCTTGAAAATGGTACTGATTCCATAGTGCAATTAAAATCGATGTTTCGAGAGCAATTCAGTAATCAGATTGGATACTTGAAACAACCATTTATTCCAATGAATCCCCGCTCTCGCATTCTGGAAGAAACAGAAGATTGGACCAGCTACAAAATTAAGCTGGATGTTTGGGAGGATGTATTTACATGGGGTATATTAATAATTCCTAAAAGCCTTAAACTTGGTGAAAAATATCCTGTGGTGGTATGTCAACATGGTCTAGAAGGGTTACCAATCGATATTGTTTCAAATGATTCATTGGCCCAAAAGTTTGGTGCATATCAAGGTTTGGCGACGAAATTAGCTGAGCGCGGTTATATCACTTTTTCTCCAAATAATCCGTATATAGGTGGTGATAAATTCAGGGTATTGCAACGAAAAGCAAATCCACTTGGTTTGTCCTTGTTTTCAATTATTGTTGGCCAACATCAGCGAATTGTAGAGTGGCTTGGTCAACAAAATTTTATTGATTCGTCACGAATTGGATTTTACGGTTTGTCTTATGGAGGTAAGACCGCCATGCGCATTCCTATTTTAGTAAAAGGGTATGCATTTTCAATATGCTCAGGAGATTTCAATGATTGGGTAAGAAAAAATGTCTCTATAAGGTTTCGGTACAGCTATATGTTTACTGGTGAATATGAAATTCCTGAATGGGACCTCGGACATACATTTAATTATGCAGAAATGGCAGGGTTAATTGCACCCCGTCCTTTCATGGTAGAAAGGGGGCATTTTGATTTGGTTGCAAAAGACGAATGGGTTGGTTACGAATTTGCCAAAGTTCGCAGACACTATGATTTAATAGGTAAAAAGGAAAATTGTCGTATCGAATATTTCAATGGTGAACATATGATTAATGGTGTTGGAACTTTTGAATTTATAGATCAATTTTTTTTAGAAAAGGGGAGCGAATAATTGTTACAGGTGCTTAGGTCAAATTTTTACTATAAAGAAAAGATATTATTCAACAATTTATCAAATAAAATTAAACCGCTTTAAAAGACATGAAGGGATTTATCTTATTTAAATGTATAGTGAGAATGCTATCAATAAAATTAGTATTATTGGAATTTGCAGCATTTTTTATAACCGGATTCATTTCAATAGGCGAGGCAAATGCCGTCCAGCTAAAGGCGGGTGCTGCAAAGTTAAATATTACCAATACGACTGCAGGTCCAGTAAATGATAGTTTATACGTTAGAGCATTAGCAATTAAATCTGGTACGACGACAGCATTGATAATTTCACTTGATGCGGTAGCAATAGGTGAGATCGGGTATATAGACAATGGCTACCTTAGTAGAGTTCGCTCTAGGATTGAGAAAGAATTTCATATAAGCCCTAATAATATTCTGATAAATTCCAGTCATTGTCATGGAGTTGTACGCTCTGACGTAGACCAGTTAACATTTGAGGTAGTAAAAAAAGCTTTGCGAAATATGGTACCCGTTAAAGTCGGGGCAGGGGTCGGATATGAAAATCGAATCATGGAGAATCGTCGTTTGAAATTGAAAAACGGCAAAGAAGCAGATGTTCGCCATGCATACGCTCTTCCATCGGACGATGAAGTCAACGAGATTGGCCCGGTAGATCCCGAAATAGGTATACTCAGACTGGATAGTAAAGACGGTCGGACAATAGCTGTAGTTTACAATTTTGCCGTTCACCCAATTCAAGGAGTTCCCAGCGGCGGAAACACGGCAGATATCACCGGGTTTGCATCTAAAGTAATCGAAGACAATTTAAGTGAAGGTACTATTGCCTTATTCATACAAGGGTGCGCAGGAGATATTAATCCGGTATATTATAAAGATGTAAATCATCCTCGTGATGCAGAACCCTTGGGAAATATGCTGGGTCTCAGTACTCTGCGGGCATTAAAAAGGATTGACAGCAAAAGAGACGACAGGTTTATTCTAATAAACGAAGTTATCAAGTTGCCACGTGCCAATGTTTCGAAACGTATTGTCTCTTTGGAAGATGAAAATGAAAAACTTCTTCAGTCCTTAAAAGGTACAAGTCTCAACCTCAAGACATTCATTCCCCTTGTTGTTAAATATAACTTATATGGCAAATTTCCTTCATACTATTCACATGGGTATCTCCATGACCAGGCAAACGGCAGGAGCGATCTTGATAATCTTGATACAGAAAACAGAAATAACATGAGTCAGTACATGCAAAACATTTATATCATGGAGCAACTGACTAGAAATCAAACGAACCTGGCTTTGCTGCGCAAGCACGAGGCAGAACGTATAGACATCGGCAAAGAGACTATTGATGTTGAGTTGGTGGGGCTAAGAGTTGGAGCGTTTGTGCTACTTACATTTCCCGGTGAATTGGTAGTGGAGATTGGCTTAAAAATAAAAAAGGTGTCCCCTTATAAGCTCACGTTTATTGCAGGTTATACCAATGGCTACATTTATTATGCGCCTACGGCTGAGCAACTTCGCAATGTTGGTGGCGCTCAAGAGGACAGTGACTGTCTATTGGCACCGGAATGGCAACAACAGTTTGAGAATAAAGTTAAAGCAATGCTAAAGGAACTTTAGATGAGTTTATTAATCAAAACTTTAAAGAAGAATACAATTAAGTATAATAATATAGAGATGAACATCAATAGTAAAGTCAAACTGTTAAATTGGTTTTTGCAAATAACCATATTGCTTTGGTTATTTTCGTCTTGCTCTCCTGAAAAAACAAATTCAAATCCATCATGGATAATTATTGAAAATGCTGATATGAAACTTGTCTTTGGTAGCGATGGTGTGGCTAAAAGTCTTATTCACAAATCAACAGGCCAGGAGTGTTTGATGCAGGGTGTTAAATTACCCGCTTTTTCTGTAACCCAAGATATGCCTTATGACAACGAGATTAAACTCACATATCCTGCAAAATCAAAAACATTCGATGCAGATTCTCTATATCGCGAAGGTGATAATTTGATCGTAAGTTTCGAACTCACAGATTACGAGGCAGTTATTAATTTGAAAATAACAGATAGTTATATCGGTTTTACTTTGGAGGGGTTGAGATATAAGATGGCTGCTATTGGTGACAAACGAAAAACTCGTATTGATGAATTTGTTTTCTTACAATTGCCAATTAAAGACAGGATACATTTCGGAGAATGGCTTAATGTAATGTGGGATGATGCTGTAGCTGTTAACCTGCTGTCAACAGATCCTTATTGTCGAATTGATGCAAAAGATCGTGATGGGTATAAAATATTTCAGGCTGGAGGAGAATATGAAGTAAGAATGGAAAATGTTGGTGCTGCATTAATTACTACAGAAAGAAGCAAAATACTGGATCGCATTGATCATGTTGAGCGAGATTTCGGACTTCCTCTGGGCGTAGAAAGTAGGAGAAGTGAAGATTATAAGTATTCATCATACGCATTACGGGGTGATGTTTCGACCCAAAATATTGATGAACATATAGCCTTTGCTAAACAGGCAGGATTCAGGCAAATGATTATTTATTACCCGAGTTTCGCAAGCTCTATGGGTCATTTTACCTGGCGAGATGATTATCCTAATGGCATGGAAGATCTGAAAGAAATTGCACAAAAGATAAGTAAGGCGGGAATATTACCGGGGTTTCATATTCATTATAATAAAGCTCAGATCAACGACCCGTATGTTACTCCTGTTCCAGATGGGCGCTTGAACTTGAGGCGGGTTTTTACACTGCGTGAAGGCCTCAGTAAAGACGGTACTACCATAACAGTTGAAGAAAATCCGCAAGGTTGTACACTTGAAGATGGAAGGAGGATGTTAAAAATAGGGACAGAAATAATTTCATATGAGGAGTACACAACAACACTACCTTACCAATTTATAAATTGTAAGCGAGGTGCATTAAGCACAACTTCTGCTATGCAGAAAAAAAATACCATGCTTGGATTATTGGATGTTGATTTTTGGCCAATATTTGTGCGCTTCAATCAAAATACAGATATCCAGAAAGAGGTGGCAGAAAGAATTGCTAACATCGTTGAGGAGTGTGGATTTAGATTTATTTATTATGATGGTGCTGAAGATGTAAATAGACCATATTGGTATAATGTAACAAAAGCGCAATTGGAAGTATTTAATGCGCTGAAAACAAAATCTGTATTTGCTGAAGGGGCTCAGAAATCACACTTTGGCTGGCATATTCTAACTCGAGGAAATGCATTTGATACTTTTAGACCAGAGGATATTAAAGAAGCAACACGTAAATATCCCATCGAGGCAATAAAAATGATTTCGAACGATTTCAGCTCAATCGATTTTGGCTGGATTAAAATGGAGTTGCCAAGTGACGAAACCATTGGAATTCAGCCCGACATGATTGAATATGCTACGAGCAGAGCATTTGCTTGGAACTCAATAATTTCGATTGGCGGTCAGCTCGACCTTCTTAAAAAACATCCGAGAACGAATGATAATCTCGAAGTAATTCGCCGCTGGGAAGAGGTTCGTGCAAATGATATTCTTACCGAAAAGGAGAAAGAAAGCCTTAAAATCGAAATGCAAGAGCATAT
>CAYREN010000074.1:7291-14243 GCA_964423255.1 uncultured Roseivirgaceae bacterium
ACATTATATGGACTTCCTCCAAGAATTGAAGATGTACTGAAATCGATGGATGAAATATCAGCAGCTGGTTTTGATACAATGGAAATGGAAATTACCGCTGGAGATTATGACGATTATGTAGCAAATTGGGATCAAGTAATTCAGCGGTCAAAAGATTTAAATTTAAAGATTGTAAGTATAATGGCTGTTACTTATGAAATGTTTTCGCTTGATGAAGAATTACGAGAAGCATCACTGGCAGAATATGATATAATTTGCGAAATGACAGCAGCTGTTGGCGCAAAATTATCAACAAATTGTTTTTATCTCCCACCGGAAATGGTCCCTCACGAAAGAGATTCATACTATCTCGGAGGACCAACAAAATCAGTTAAGGTGCCAATTGGATTCCAATGGAAAGACCTCCGAAATATTGTTGTTAAGCAATTACAAGAATCAGCCGACATAGCTAAAAAATACGGATTGGACTTTGCAATGGAAATGCGTGCCGGGGATTTTATCTCATCTGTTGATGGAACAATTAGTGTTTTTAATGATACCAACAGAGACAATATCGGAATGGTATATGATGTGGCTCATGCCCATGCGATCAGTGAATATATTGATTTGGGGATATACAAACTTGGTAATTATCTGAAACTTGTACATCTTTCAGATAACGATGGAACAAGGCCATTTCACTACAATCCCGGAGATGGAGATATAGATTTTAAAAATATTATTGAGACACTCAAGAAGGTTAATTACGATGGTTATGTTGTTGTTGATATCAGTGGCATAGATAATATTTTAGAAAAGGCTGTTAAAATGAAAGCCATGATAGAGAAGTTGATTGAAGAGTAAAAAGTACTTTTTGTTTCATAGGTTGAGAAATAGTTAATCTGGCAATGTCCGAAAGATTTTGCTGGATTTTTCTAATTCAATTGGAAATATGAAATGCATATATAGGAGGCAAAATTATACTATAACAATGTTTCAGAATTTAAAATTATATGATAAAATAAATTTAGTAATATGAAAAACTCAATTTATTATCTTCTTTTTATAGTTGTATTTATTTCTTGTCGACAAAATAGTAGTTTAGAATTGTCACTTCCTCCTCGTCTTTATTGTAGCCAGCTTTCTGAGGTGTCAATATATTATGAGAACCTTATACAATATTCAAAACACAGCAATTACACTTTTAGCATTACACCTGAATTAGGTATAGATAATTCTAAAAAATATAAATTTGATATTCAGGAAAAAGCATCTCGTAATTTTAAACTGAATGTTGTAGTGCTTGATGAGTCTGGCCGCAAAGTAACCAGCGGCTCCACAGAGGTGTGTTATACTGTACCCAAAACTAGCTCTTTGGATACCGTTAGTGTTTTGATTACCGGGAATAGTTTAACAGCTGCCGGAATTTTTCCAGAAAAAATAGAATCTCTTTTCTTAAATAATATTCAGATTCCAATAATATTTCTTGGAACAAAAGAATCAAATGGTGGAACCCATGAAGGATATGGAGGAAAAACATGGGAGTGGTTTTCTCAAAATATTGAAAGCCCATTTGTATTCGATAACTCAGGGGATGATTATACGCTAAACTTCAATCGTTATTTTGAAGAAGTGGTAAAAAACAAGCCAGATTTTGTTGTGATTGAATTGGGGATAAACGACTGTTTTCGAGCTGATACGACTTCAATTGAAACAATTGATGCTACAATTGACGAAATGTTAGTTCATACTGAATATTATTTGAAAAAACTTATCGATTACGAGCCTGACATTCAAATAGGCATCTGTTTGCCACCAGCTGCAAATACAAATGAAACAGGATTCGTTGCAAGTTATGGAGTTAAATATAAGCAATCGGGATGGACAAAAATTCAAAGAAGAATGTCACATAGATTAATAAAATACTTTAATAATAATTTTCAATCAAACTGTTCTATAATCCCACTTGATGTGAATTTTGACGCTTTCAATGGATATCCTGTTGACAATGGCGTTCATCCTAATGTTTATGGGTATCATCAAATCGCATCCAGCATATTTAATTGGTTACTTTATTCAATAAATGCTTAAAGAGATTTCAAATAAAATTTTAATTATCTATAAATCATCATTATTCAATTAATTCAATACTTAAATTTTATAAAAACAACATATTTATGAAACTAAGTTATTCCACTAAATTATATTATAACTATAGACTTGAAGAAACTATTCGCAGGGCTGCAAAAATTGGTTATCCAGGAGTAGAAATTTGGGGAGGCAGGCCTCATGCCTATTACAAAGATATGGATGAAGCAAGCATTTCTTCCATAATAAAAGTTATTGAAGAAACTGGAGTAGATATATCAGGCTTTATTCCTGCTCAGTTTGGATATCCTACAAATTTGTGCAGTCCGATTAAAAATTTGCGAAAAGATAGCGTCGAATACATTAAGAAAAGTATTGACACATCTCTGGCATTGGGCTGTAAGAAAGTTAGCCTTTGTCCAGGCCGTACCCTTTTTGGGCAAGGTTACAAACAAGGGATGATAGATCTAAATGACAGCTTATCAGAATTGGTAGATTATGCTATTAAAAAAGATGTGCTCCTGTTGTTAGAGCCTGCTCATATGTTGGAAAGCGACCTTATTTTAACAGTAGAGGATGGTGTAAATATCATTGAAGATCAAAAATATCAAAATATGGGAATCGCCCTGGATACAGGGCATTGTCATGTAAATAAAGAAGTACTTGTAGATACTGTTCATTTAATGAATCAAAAGCAAATACCGATGCACATTCACCTTGATGATAATGATACTACAGGCGATCAACATAAAATTCCAGGAGAAGGTACTATTGATTTTGTGCCTTTTGTGCAGGCCTTGATGGACGTAGGTTATGAGGGATACTTAACAGTTGAGCTGGGGTTTGACTATACTGCAAATCCTGATTCGGCAGCTTACAGAAGTATGAAGGCTGTATATTCTCTTCTGGAAGAAGCCAGGGCAAGTTTCAATATTTAATTTTAACTCTATTCATGAGAAATTCAAATATACTAATTATATTTTTTGTGTTGGTTCTATTGGCAACTGCTTGTCAGAAAAGAGAACGCAAAGTTATTACATTTAAAGAAAATGGATCCTGGTGCTGGTTTCAAGATGAACGTGCTCTTATTCATAATAATCAATTGATTATCGGGTCGGTCGCTGACAGATATGGCAAAAACGGTGAAACGATTGATGGTAATATCGATGTGACAACTTACGATCTGGAGCAAAATACCAATTTGGGGACTTTTGTATTACTTAAAAAATCGCGTGCTGATGATCATAATGCACCGGCACTCTTGACATTACCAAATAATCACATTTTAGCGGTATATGCTCAGCATAATGATGATGATCTAATAAGAATTAGATTATCAAAAGAAAATAGTTCGTTGGAATGGGGTGCTGAGAAAAATATTGTTGGTACCGATAAAGTATCATATTCAAATGCCTATTTTCTTCAGTCTGAAAATAATGGTAAAGGAAGAATATATGATTTCTACAGAGGGAAGGACAGAAGCCCGCATTACATATTTTCTGATGATTTGGGTAAAAACTGGCAGCATGGATTTAAAATGATTTCTTTTGAAAAGAACTGGCCTTATGTTCGATACACTTCTGATGGGATAAGCAAAATACATTTTATTACCACGGAGAGCCATCCAAGATTTTGGGACAACAGCATTTACCATGGATATTTTGAAAATGGGAAAGTTTACAATTCGAAAGGAGATTTAATTGGTGACTTAAAAGATGGTCCCATACATCCGACAGATGCCACAAAGGTTTTCCAGGGCGATTCTGTAAATAATGCATGGACAGTAGATATTCAACTTGATAATAGTGACAGGCCGTACATAGTTTATTCTGTGAGGAAGGATATTGATCACTTTCAATACCGATATGCACGATGGGACGGAAATTCATGGAATGATCATTTTCTTGCTTTTGCGGGAAGGGCTCTTTATGAAAAGGAGTTTCATTATACAGGCCTGGTAGCATTAGATCCTGATAATCCAAATATTGTTTATATCTCAACTGATACCAATCCTGTCACAGAAATTCCATTGGTAAGTAATGCCGACAATGAAAGGCATTATGAAATCTTCAGGGGATCGACTAACGATTCTGGGAAAACATGGATATGGGAGGCGATTACGCAAAACTCAATAAAGGATAATCTTCGTCCAATAATGCCAAAAGGGAATGAGAAATATCAGGCTTTGCTTTGGTTGTCAGGATCGATAAAAAGCTATACGGATTATAATCTTGACATTGTTGGAATTATCAATCCTTAGTTAAATGTGGAACTTTTAATGGTCTTAAAATGATGAATCGAATTATATCTCATGCCAAATCAATAATTAAGCTCTGGGTTTTTATCCTGTTTTTTTTCTCATTGGAAATATTAATATTAAATCCTATCCATGCCCAATCCCTAAAGGCAGGTACAGGTAAAAGTAATATTACGGCAGATTGTGGAGACGTAAATGATTCGTTGTACGTAAAAGCTCTGGTTCTAAAATACAAGAAAAGTAATCTGGCAATAATTACCCTCGATGCTATTGCTGTAGGAGAAGTAGGTGATATTCCCAATAACTACTATAAGCAAATCCAGAAAAAACTTCTTGAAGAATTTAAAATTAATAATGTACTGGTAAATGCATCTCACAATCATCTCGATGGATTTTTAAATGGAGGAGGAAAGTTAGTTGATAATGTTGAGGAAAAAACAATTAGAGCTGTAGCAAAAGCACTTGAGAATTTGGAGGCAGTAAAAGTAGGATCAGGTAGCGGTTTTGAGAACAGAATTTCAATGAACCGTCGAATAAAGTTAAAAGATGGAAGTGTTTATACAATTCGCCATGCCAACCCAAATATGCCCGATGAGGAAGTTATTGGTGTTGGTGAGATAGATCCCGAAATTGGAATTCTACGTATTGATCGATTAGATGGTACTTCTAAAGCGGTGGTCTATAATTTTGCCTGTCATCCATATACAGGTGTGCCCAATAAAGGCGTAACTGCTGATTTCCCAGGATTTGCTTCTCGAGAAATAGAAGAAAACCTGGGGCATGGTACGATGGCATTTTTTTTACAAGGCGGTGCCGGAGATATAACTGAGATTTTTTATAAGAATATTAACGATGTAAGAGACTGTGAACCTTTTGGCAGGATGTTAGGAGCTAGCACACTAAAAGGATTCCGTGAAATAACAACTACCAAAAATGTCCAGCTTTCAGTAATTACTGAAACAATCGAACTCCCATTGCGGACAGATGTCAGGGAGCGGTTAAAAGCATTAGATGCTCAGGAGAAGACTTTACTTGCCTCACTTCGGTCCACGAGTTTAAATATGAAGGCATTTATACCACTATATATAAAGCATCAACTATCGCAGGATTATCCATCCTATTATTCATACAGATATTTACATGAAGAAAAGGAAGGAATTGAAGGTTTGAAAAAAGTAGATGAATTAAATAGACAAAATATTGAAAAGTATCTGAGCAATATGCGAGCAATGGACAAACTGTCTCAAATTCAGGAAAACAAAGCTTTTTTAATTAAAAAACAGCGTGAAATAGATTTGATCGAAAAAGAAACTGTTTCTGCTTTAATACAAGGTATTCGAATTGGTGATTTTGTGCTCGTGACATTTCCCGGAGAAGCGTTTTCTCAGGTTGGATTAAACATTAAAAAATATTCACCTTACAAAAACACATTCCTCGCTGCTTATTCTAATGGATACTTGCATTATGCTCCTACGTCAGATGCGTACAAAGAATGGGGTTACGAAGTAATGAACTGTATTTTTAAACCTGAATGGCAGAGTATTTACGAAAATGAAATACAAAGAATAATTAAAGATTTATAATTTGAAAAATATAATACCAGTACGTTTCGGAGATAGAATTATTGAATTAGATATCCCTGAAGAGAACATTTGTTTCAATCTTAAGAGAAATAGTTTTAAAGCTCCCAAAAGTGAGGAACAGGAGATTAGAAGAGCAATGGCAAATCCTGTAGGGTCGGAAAGATTAAGTAGTATTGTCAATAAAAACTCCAGGGTGGTAATATTGGTTGATGACCGCACCCGAAAAACACCACAAAAATTGTTGTTGCCTTTCGTATTAAATGAATTGAACGATGTCGAAGTAAGTGACGAGCAAATAAAATTGATAATTGCAACCGGCACACATAGAGATATGAGCAAGCCGGAAATTCTTGAGCGATTCGGTCAGGACATTGTTGACAGGGTTGTCATAGAAAATCACGATTGCAATAACAATTTGGTTGACAAAGGCGTAACCCGCAGAGGAACAAGAATTCTTGTTAATAAAAATGCCCTTGATGCTGACATTAGAATTGCAATCGGAGGATCCTTGCCACATCACCCAACTGGCTGGAGCGGAGGAGCAAAAATGTTTTTACCTGGCGTGGCAGGTAAAGAAACAGTAAATGCGATGCATCTTCTGGGAGTCACTGAAGCGCAGCTAGGAAAGGTGATGACCCCAATGCGGGAAGAGATGGAAGATTTCGCCACAGAAGTAGGTCTTCACTTTATCCTAAATGTTATTCTAAATGAAGAAGGAAAAGTAGTAAAAGCCTCTTCGGGACATTTTATAGAAGCACATAGAGAAATTGTTAATTGGGGGAAAAAATTAAATGGTGTAGATTTTCATGAATCGGCAGATATTACTATCAGCAGTACATTTCCGTTTGATTACGATCTGACGCAAGCGGACAAAGGTATGTTTTCTGCTGAAAGGGCTACCCAATCCGGAGGCGAGATTATCCTGCTATCACCGTGTTACGAAGGAGTTGCACCAACTCATGAGGAGGAGATGTGTCGATTATCGAGATACGATGATGATACTTTATGGAAAATGTTAAATGATGATGTAATTGGCAATCGTTTT
>CAYREN010000074.1:14343-16224 GCA_964423255.1 uncultured Roseivirgaceae bacterium
ACCTCAATTACATTAAACGCAATTATAAAATGACGCTAACCATGAATCAGCCAATGCTTGCCAATATGATGGGGTTTTATCACCTCTCGATAGATGATGTGCAAAGGTACATTAGTCGACGTATTGAATTGGATAACAAAATCAAAATTGGAATTATTAATAATAGTGGAGAGATCCTTCCGATGCCGGTATCAAAATAATAGATAGTTTAAAATTACCATTTTCTTCCAGATGAGTAAAGATGAAAATTCGATATTAAACCATATAGGTAAAACTATAATTTCAGTTGGTCCGGCATTTTTTGTTGTGGGATATACAATTGGTACAGGCAGCATTGTTACTATGGCTGCTGCAGGATCTCGATATGGAATGTCATTGCTCTGGGTATTAATACTTGCTTGCGTTTTTGCCTATGTGTTGCTTGATGTCTACGGGAAATATTCTCTTTATACCGGAGAAGGAGCGTTGTATGGCATTAGGAAACATATTCGTGGCGGTGCATTTATTTCTTTGTCAGTATTAGTTGGGTTAATACTTGTTGAAATAATGGCCCTAGCGGGAATTATGGGGATAATAACAGATCTTATTCATGACTGGACAAGAATGCTTTTTGGAGGGGAAGGGTGGAATTCACTGTTGGTAGCAATTGGAATCAGCCTGATAATTTACAGTTTGATTTTAATGGGAAAATATTCATTGTTTGAAAAAGTACTCATAGTTTTTGTTGGTCTAATGGGTTTGAGTTTTTTAATGACAGTTTTTATTGTCCCACCAAATCCCGTTGAAGTTTTTAAAGGAATTATACCTTTTATTCCTCAAGGCACAAATACTGCGATATTAATTGCAGCCATCGTTGGAACTACATTTACTGCACCTACATTTGTAGTGCGAAGTATTTTAATGAAGGAGAAAAAATGGGATGTACAACAAATTAATCACGCCACAAAAGATGCTGCTGTTGGGGCTTTGATAATGTTTTTGATAAGTATGGCTGTTATGACTGCCGCAGCTGGTACACTTTATGTTATTGGTAAACCAGTGGATAAAGTAGTAACAATGGTAGAATTACTAGAGCCACTTCTAGGTAGGTTTGCAATTTCAATTTTTGTTGTGGGGATACTAGGCGCCGCAATGTCATCAATGATACCAATTTTAATGCTTGCTCCACTATTAATAAGTGATTATCAAAATAAACCAGTCGAATATAAGGGGATGACTTTTAGGGTACTTAGTGGTGTGGCAATTTTATTTGGACTAATTGTTCCTGTTTTTGGGTTTAGACCTGTTTCCGCTATGATAATCAGCCAGGTATTTCAAGTTTTTCTATTGCCAATTGTTGTTTTGGCAATGATGTACTTGACAAATCGGAAAGATTTAATGCGGGGAAATACAGCAACAATTTGGGTGAATATAAGTCTGGTAATAATTCTAATTTTCACACTAATTATTTCCTGCCAGGCAGTTGTCGGATTAATAGAATCTTTTAGTGTCAATTTTTAATTATTGAATCATTACAGGTTTGTCAATTTCGCTAATGATGATATTGAAAATGGTGCTTTATTATTATAAATAATATGGTTGTTAACATAAGATAATTGCTAATAATTGGCTACAGTAAGTAGATTCCCAGAACCAGCATTTAAATTTACAAACGGAGATCATTAAAAAAATATAAGCGAATGGAAAATTATAAAATCAAAATGTATCCGGTTTCAGTGATATTGATATCAATTTTATTTTTTATCAATGATGTTTGCGCTCAGGAAGTTTTCGAAATGAAAGAATGGAATCAATTTGAGGAGAAACGAACTGATAATTACAAAAATCAAATTGAAAAGTATCTACAGTCCTGGATAATTGAAGAATATGATGAAAGGGCCG
>CAYREN010000075.1:0-16177 GCA_964423255.1 uncultured Roseivirgaceae bacterium
ATGCTAAAATTTCTTTTAAACAATTGAATGAAAATATAACTGTAAAGAAAACTATTAATAATAATAAGGGTCAGGAGATCGAAGTCATTATCCAGGGAATTACCATCACAGGAAAAGTAACCTCAGCAGAAGATACTGATGGTTTACCCGGAGTAAATGTTATCGTAAAAGGAACAGCTCAAGGAACTGTTACTGATGTTGAGGGAAACTATAAGTTAGATGTACCGGATGAAGAATCGATATTGGTTTTCAGTTCTGTAGGGTTTGTGAAAGAAGAGGTTATTGTTGGAACACAAACAGTAATTGATTTTATACTCACGCTAGATATTACGGCCTTGGGAGAAATTGTTGTCATTGGTTATGGTACACAAAAAAAAATAAACCTAACGGGTTCTGTAGATGTTATAGCCGGTGAAGCTCTTTCTAACAGACCAGCAGCGAATGTTGGTCAGCTTTTACAAGGGATTTCCCCAAATCTGAATATAGGTATACCTACCCAAGGTGGAGAGCCAGGAAAGAATAACACAATTAATATTAGGGGAGTGGGATCTCTTACTGGTAGCAGTTCTCCATTAATTTTGGTTGATGGTGTTCAAATGGATCCAAACGACTTAAATCCTGATGATATAGAAAGTGTTACCGTTTTAAAGGACGCTGCTGCGTCAGCAATTTATGGGTCACGGGCTCCATTTGGTGTAGTATTGATTACTACCAAAAAAGGAAGTAAAAACCAAAAAATTTCGGTTAGTTATTCTAATAATTTTGGTTTTGCGTCACCTATTGGTCTTCCGGAATGGGTTTCTTCATTAACATTGGCAACAGCTTTTAATCAAGCTAATGCAAATGCAGGTCAATCACCTAAGTTTCCCGATGAACAAATGGATAGAATTAGAGCATATAACAATGATCCTACTCTTCCAGAATATGACCCAAACGTACCATGGTCAAGTCTGTGGAGGGGCAGACATTTAGGAAATGCAAATTATGAATACAACTCAATTTATTGGAAAAATAATTCTTTAAGACAAAAACACGATCTTAGTATTCAAGGTGGTGGGGAAAAAACACAATATTATGTTTCAGGTAGTTTTTATGATCAGGATGGCTTGTATAACTACGGTTATGATTCATATAAGAGGTTCAATTTTTTATCTAATGTTTCCTCACAAGCTACGGATTGGCTTCGATTTGATTTTAATACAAAATTTTCTAAAAATGAGAAAGATTACCCTATGCCTATGGGTAGTTGGGATGATAGGTATTATATATTAAGATCAATGAATACTTTTTGGCCTACAATGCCCATGACAAACATTGGAGAAGACCCAAGCTCAGTCACTTACTATAATAATCCTATTATACGTTCTATGGAGAGTTCTGGAAGAGATATAAGCGAAAGTAACGAGACAATATTAACTTTTGGTACTGAAATTGAACCGATTAAAGGATGGAAAACTAATCTTGGATATAGCTATACATATTTTAATAGAAGAAGAACACAAAATGGTATACCAATTCCTGTACACCTTCCAGGTGGAGTAGTAGGTTACCTAGGAAATAATCCCAGTGTTTATTCAGTAAATATGGATTATAACACATATACAATATTTAATGCAAGGACATCATATGAAGAATCAATTAATGAAAATCATAATTTCATCCTTATGGTTGGTTACGAACAGGAAAATAGATTCAGATCAAACCTCTTTGGTTCAAGAAATGAATTAATCACTGTTTCAGTTCCTTCTGTTAGTACCTCTACTGGAAATGCAGTTCAGCTTGATGATGCCATTTCTCATTGGGCAACACAAGCAGTATTTGGTCGGTTCGCTTATAATTTCAAAGAAAAATATCTATTTGAAGTAAATGCGAGGTATAACGGTTCTTCTAGATTTGCCAAAGAAAATAGGTGGGGGTTTTTCCCATCAGTATCTGCGGGATATAATATTTCAAAAGAAGATTTTTGGACTCCGCTGCAAGGAATCGTAGATGAACTGAAAATACGGAGTTCTTATGGTTCATTGGGTAATCAAAATGTACCAAACTATTTATATCTATCAAATGTACCTGTAAATTCAAATTTGGAATATATCATAGATGATCAACGTCCTTTATATGCTCAATCACCTGGTATCGTTAGTAGTAATTTAACTTGGGAAACTGTAACAACTTTCAACATAGGTATTGATGCTGGGTTTTTAAATAATAGATTGTCTACAACATTTGATTGGTTTAACCGAACTACAACTGATATGTTTGGACCTGCGGGCACGCTACCTGAGATATTGGGTACTAATGCTCCTCAAGAGAATAATGCTGATTTGGAAACCAAAGGTTGGGAGTTGTCAATTGCGTGGAATGATAATATAGGGACAGATTTTAGCTACAATGCAAGATTTATCATAGGTGATTCAAAAACTACAGTTATTAAGTACAATAATGAAGCTGGACTTATTGATGATTGGTACGATGGAAAGGTTCTGGGTGAAATTTGGGGTTATACGAGTGATGGATTAATTCAAACAGAAGGTGAAGATATGCCTGATCAGTCCTTCTTTTTTAATAAATGGGGCCCCGGGGATATGAAATTTAAAGACCTAGATGGAGATAGTAATGGTGATGGAGTTAGTGATGGTGGTCCTGATGGTATAATTAATGATGGTGAAAGGACCTTGGACAGCCATGGAGACCTTACAGTTATTGGTAATACGTTACCACGTTTTAATTATGGTATTTTTCTTGGTGCAAACTGGAAGGGATTTGATTTTAACATATTCTTCCAGGGTGTAGGTAAAAGAAATATTGCTCCCCGAAGCGGGTGGCAAGGCGCTAATTTTTGGGGAGTAGGCTATAATCCGAATAATACAGGGATGTTTAAAGAGGGTCACTTGGACTATTGGAGACCAGCTGATGATAATAGTATACTTGGGCCAAATACTGATTCTTATTATCCAAAGCCTTATTTCTCAAGAACTGAAAGTCCAAAAAGCCGTCAAATCCAGACGAAATATTTACTTAACGCAGGTTATATGAGATTGAAAAGTTTACAGATTGGATATGTCCTCCCAGGAGAAATAACAAAAAAAGTACATATTCAGAAATTAAGACTATATATAACAGGAGAAAATCTTTTCACTATTACAAAGCTGACAAAACTATTAGACCCGGAAACAGCAGCCATTGCCGGTTTGAGCGGAGGCCAGGGAGAAGAAGGAATTGGTAGAGTATATCCGCTATCAAGGGTCATTTCATTTGGTCTTAATTTGACATTTTAAATAAAATTAATTATGAAATATATTAAAATATTGCTCAGTTTATTTTCATTGCTGGCTTGCATTAGTGCATGTCAGGAAGATATTTTGGAGAAGTATCCTCTCGATGAAGTTTCATCCATAGATTTTTTAAAAACTCCTAGCGACATGGAGATATATATGAATTATTTCTATGGAGAAGGTATTGTTTTTCCTGAAAGAGGAGCAGGATGGAGCGCTACTCGTAGAGGGGTATTTGCCTTTGAGATAAATAGTGATAACCAGATAAAGGATGGATATTTAGATGCTCGACTTGATGGCGCAAGATCACTTACCAATATTTATCAGGAATGGGATTACAGCTTGGTGAGAGATATCAATTGGTTTTTTGACAATTATAAAAAGGCTGGATTAGACTTAGAGCTTTATCAGCAATATCTAGGCGAGGCACATTTTTTCAGAGCCTTAATATTTTTCAACCTTATGCAAGCCTTTGGTGATGTGTTATGGATTGGCACTGTACCAAATGTTGATTCTGAACTTTTGTATGCTACTAGAAATCCTAGAAACGAAGTAGCAAATAAAATAATTGCAGATCTCGATTCAGCTGCTTTGTATCTTACTGAAGAAAGAATAGCAGATGGGACAAGAGTTAACAAATGGTTTGCTCTTGCTATGAAGTCAAGAGTAGCACTTTATGAAGGTACATGGGAAAAATATCATGCAGGTACACCATTTGCCCCTAGTTCATCTGATCCAAATAAATATTTTCAGGATGCAATAGAGGCATCTAGAGAAGTAATGAATTCAGAGAATTTTAAATTGTATTCTACTGGAAATTCATCTGTTGATTATAACGATTTCTTTATTTTACCTTATGCTGACCCAGAGGCTGTATTATTTTATCAAAAATTTTCACAATCTTTAGATGTCACACACCAAATCAACATTTATGGCGTAAATCCAAATGGAGAAGGATTAACAAAAAGCCTGGTAGATTCTTATTTATGTCAAGATGGAGATCCTATATCAGTTAGCCCTTTGTACATGGGGAATGCAAATATTGCAGATGAATTTACAAATCGCGATCCAAGGATGTATCAAAGCGTATGGAGTCCAACTGCACCTTGGGCTATTGAGGAAGGTAATACTACTACTTGGAATGAAATTTGGACTAAAATTAATTCCAATTCAGATTTTACTTCTGCTACAGGGTATGCAAACCGCAAAGGATTTAACCCAAACCTTGATATGCATTTCACTTCAGGTGAAGAAACTCCTATAGTCTTTCTTAGATATGCAGAAGTACTACTCAATTATGCTGAAGCTCTCGCAGAGTTAGGGAATATTACACAGGCGGATATTGATAAATCAATTAAATTAATTCGAGATAGAGTTGGTATGCCTATCTTAAATATCAGTAGCATATCCACAGATCCAAACTGGGATTTCCCTACTTTATCTCCTATTATTAATGAAATTAGACGCGAACGTAGAATAGAGTTAGTAAGTGAAGGAAATCGCTGGCACGATGTAGCCAGATGGGCAGCTGCAGACGAACTGATATCTGGTAAGCGACCCAAAGGGATCAGAGCAGATCAACTTGCTAATAATCCATTTCCAGTAGACGATAATGGTTTTCTTGACCCAATGCTACCTGCAGTTGGCAGTGATGGATATGGCTTTGTCCTTGGTCGTGATTATCTTAATCCAATCCCAACAGAAGAAATAGTTCTTAATCCAAGTTTAGTTCAAAATCCAGGCTGGTAATAATTTTTAATCAAATGAGCCAAGAGTGGGATCAAAATGATTCCACTCTTTTTTTTATCTTTCCAGTTGTCAATTAGAGAATCATAGATAAATTGATGCTTTGTAGAATAATAAAGAAACACATTGTAAGTATTAAAATGAAGTGAAGGGAATTATTTCATCAATACTTTAACCTTCTAAATTTGTATTTTTGAAAATTGTTTGAACATAGAAACATTTACAATTAATTTTTGGTATGAATAAAAGAACAGTTACTCGCGTATTTAAATTGATACTTACAGCCGGGTTGAATTATTTTTTATGCTCTTGTGAAAACACAAAAACACCGGATAAATCGTCTATTTCTTCAAACCCTGTCGCGATTGAAAAAGGCAATTCACTTTTTGCATTACATTGTGTAGCCTGTCATAATTTTAATCAGGATGGTATTGGCCCCAGACTTGGCGGTGTAACGGATATGGTCTCTAAAGATTATGTATTTAAGTTTATTAAAAATCCACAATCTATTATCCAATCAGGTGATAATAGAGCTCAAAGCTTATTTGACAAATACCACACGGTGATGCCTTCCTTTGAGCATTTGCCGCAAGATGACATAGAAAGCCTTATTGCATATTTGCATACTAAAAAGGCTGTTCCAAACTACGAAAATCAATTGGGTTTTGAAGAACTCAACAATCCAATACTGGAACCTATTTCTAAAGATGGTCTTGTTGTTGAATTGGAGTTGGTATGTCAAATCCCCCCTTCCAGTGATCACTTGCCATATACACGTATCACCAAGCTCATTTCCCAGCCGACTACTGATGAATTGTTTGTTGTTGACCTAAGGGGGCAGCTCTATTCTATACAGAATAAAAAACCACAATTATATCTGGATTTAAATCAACATTTTCCCAACTTTATTCACCAGCCAGGCCTTGGATCTGGTTTTGGAAGTTTTGCATTTCATCCCGATTGGGCAATAAATGGAATATTATATACCACACATACTGAAAAGAGTGGATCAAAGAAAGCAGATTTTAGTTATGCTGATAGCATTCCTACGAAAATACAATGGGTACTTACTGAATGGAAGACAATGAATCCCAAATCAAATATGTTTATAGGTGAGAACAGGGAACTGCTACGTATAAATATGGTAGATATAGCTCATGGTGTTCAGGAAATTACATTTAACCCTGTGGCTAAACACGGTGAAAATGAATATGGTTTATTATACATGGGAATTGGAGATGGAACAAGTGTATTAAATGGCATTACAAGCCTTACCCAAAGTAGAGAGAAAATTTGGGGGACAGTTATTAGAATAAACCCAATGGGTAATGACAGTAGAAATGGTAAATATGGAATTCCAGTAGATAATCCGTGGAGTAGCAGCAATGAACCCAATGTACTCAAGGAGATATATGCTTTTGGATTTAGAAATCCACATCGTATCAATTGGACCCAAACCGGTCTTATGATGGTTGCAAATATTGGAGAGGGGAATATTGAGTCATTGTATCAAGTCCTTCCAGGGAGGAATTATGGTTGGCCAATCAGGGAAGGTAGCTTTTTGCTTAATCCAATTAGCGATTTGAATAAAGTTTATCCTCTACCAGCCGATGACGACATTTATAGAATCTCATATCCAATTGCTCAATATGATCATGATGAAGGTACCGCTATTTCGGGAGGGTATGAATATAGTGGTAAAGATATTCCAGAGCTTATGGGTAAATATCTTTTTGGAGATATTACAAGTGGTAGGCTTTTTTATATCAATGTAAATGAAATTCAATTGGGTCATCAAGCGGAGATTAAAGAATGGCAAGTATCTTTCAATGGTAGCACCGTCTCAATGGAAGACCTATGTAAAAATAAGCGTGTCGATTTGCGAATTGGAAAAGATGCATTCGGCGAATTGTATATCACCACAAAGCCGGATGGTAAAATATATAAATGCATCAGTGCATCAAAGCAAGATGTGTGATCAATTAATATATTTAAAGGAATAAAATAGAATTGCATAAACTGTTAATGTCATTTGATTTAAACTTATCATAATTTGAATATAGTACAAAAATATATAATCGTAATTACTGCTTTTTTATTTGCTACAGTAAGATGTTCAAGCCCATCCTATCAATTGAATGGTGTTGTTCAGAATGGATTGGATGGTAGGCCGATCATTGGAGTAAACGTAACATTGAAGGGCACAAGCAATTCAAATTTAACGGATAGAGAAGGAAATTTTTCATTATTAGTTTATAATAATGATTCCTCTAATAATTTCTTAATCGCTGAGAAAAATGGTTACCAGCAATTGGAATATAAGATATCGTCAAGATCGACCGGTTTGATATTAAATATTTTACCAGAGGCTGCAGCATTTAAAGAAAATGATTTCACAAGTGATTTTTTACCCAATACAAGTCACCTGTTAAGCGACGTGAAATGGGAAGGCATCATTGATGGAATCCGGTTATTTTATGAAAAAAGGATAACGGCCATAAAGCCTGAGAGAGCAAAGTATTGGAATCGAGATTTATCATCGCCGGAAGCCTATGTAGCTTCGGTTGAACCTAATCGAACTAAATTCAGATCTATGCTTGGAGCCATTGATGCCAGGGCGCCCGTGAAAATGGAAAGGCTAAATAAAGCTGGAGAAACGGATAATTATTCTATTCATGAAGTACGTTGGTCTGTACTAAAAAAAGTGATGCCAAGACCCGCTTTGCAGAATTGGCCTGAACTGGATGTGCCTGGGCAAATATTTGGAGAAGGTTTGTTGCTGGAACCCATGGGAAATTCACTGGGATATGTGATTGCGCTACCCGACGCCGACCAAAGTCCGGAAGATTTAGTGGGATTGAATTCAACAATTGATAATGATGGTCAGTTTGCTCGTCGCTTGGTTGAAAATGGTTTTACTGTAGTTGTACCCGTTGTAATTGATAGAACCAATCGTTGGTCCAGAGGCACCAACCGGCCTTCCAGAACCTGGATTTATTCCCAGGCTCAGGAGATGGGGCGGACAGTTAGTGGGTATGAAGTACAGAAAATGGAGGCAATTGTAGATTGGTTTGAAGAACAGGGTGGAGTTAATGCAAAAATTGGTATAGCAGGTTACGGAGAAGGAGGGCTATTGGCTTTTTATACAGCCGCTTTGGATACACGTATTGATGCAACGATGGTAAGTGGGTATTTTGCCCCAAGAGAAAATATATGGAAAGAACCCATTTATCGTAATCTCTGGGGATTTTTGAAGGAATTTGGTGATGCGGAATTAGCAAGCCTTATTGCTCCCCGTTCACTGGTAATTGAATATAGCGAAGTGCCTGATTATAAAGGGCCAAGAAGTGAAATTCCTTCTGGAGAATATCAAAAAATAGAACCTCCGGGAGAGTTGTGGACACATTCATTTGCTGACGTAAAATCAGAATTTAACAGTATATCCTTATTAATTGGAGATGATCTAGGGGAACGCGTATTGGTTAAGAAAGATTCCGAAAATCCCATATCTTCTGGTTCAGAAGAAACAATGAGTCAATTTATGAGGATGTTAGGTCATTCCCATTCTGTTCCAATTTCTGATAACATCCCTATGGATATTCGCAGTGATTTTGATCCAAAATCCCGTATGGGTCAAATGGTGGAGCAAATGGTTGGACATACCCAGCTTCTTTTGAGAGACAGCGAATATGTGAGAAAGGAATTTGTAGCAACATACTCCAACCAGGAAGAGTTGCGTGATTATTTCAATGAAGAATTAATCGGATGGCTGGATGATGACTTTCTGCCAATCAATGCCCGAACAAAAAAGGCTGAAGATCAGGAGGGATATACCTGTTATGATGTATTGATAGATGTGCTGCCCGATGTTGAATTTTGGGGTGTGCTGACAGTACCAAAAGGTATTGAACCAGACAAAAAAAGACCTGTTGTCGTGTTGCAACACGGTAGGGGAGGCAATCCCTGGACAGCCATGAGCACAGGAGGTTATCATGAAGTAGGTAGAAAGCTGGCAGATCTTGGGTATGTGGTATTTACTCCTTTTGGCAACTGGACAGGGGAAACCAGATTCCGATGGATTGACAGAGTTGCCAAACCGACAAAAGCGGGAATATGGTCAACGGTAGCCAAGGAACATCAACAACTACTTCGTTGGTTAAGTACTCTGCCTTTCGTGGATACCAATAGAATTGGATTTTATGGGAAAAGTATCGGAGGGCAGGCAGCCTCACTAATTGCTTCTATGCTACCGGAGTATGCCATGACAATTAATTGTGCCTATTTCAATGAAGGAGCCCGTAAAGAAACATCTGTCTATTTTCCTACGAGTTTTGTTTATCATGTTGATTCTGAAATGCCAATGTGGAATCGGGGACATACAATAGAATATGCTGAGATGGCCAATTATTTGATTTTCCCCAGGCCTTTTATGGTAGAGCATGGCATTCAAGATGGAATTGCACCGCCGGAATGGGTTGAATATGAGTATGCCAAAGTTGATAACTATTATAAAAGTAAAGGTAAAGGCGATATAACAGAATTGGATTTACATGAAGGTGGGCATATCATTAATGGGACAAAAAGTTATCCATTTTTGAAAAAGCACCTGAAATTGGCTGAGTATAATATTAATTGAAATCTATTTGTTGACCGTAATTTGCTGAAATTCACAATGTATCAAACTAAAATTCCTGTTGCCCATCGAATTTAATTTCATTTTTTATTAGCCATATGAATCATTTCCCCCAATTCGATTCTTTTTTTATCCCATTGCTCAACATTAAAACTCCAAACGTCCAGGTTCCCAATTGATTGCTCACCAAATGGTTGTTTGATTATACTGTTAACAATTTTATCAGCGTGCTCACTATTGCCTAATAACTTTGATAATAGCCTTAGATATTCATATTCCTGCACACCATTTCTCATCATCTTCAATCTTATAGATGGGCACGCTTCATCAACATTGGGTACTATTCCAGGACTATACAAAAGCATCCCATTACCATTCAATTTTTTGAAATTAAATCCTTTGTCAGAATCAGATCCGTGCTTATAGGTGTCTTTCCAGGATTCCGGATCATACCAGGCCCTTTTCCATCCGGCACCAACTCCCCAACTAATCCATGAATATGTTTTATATTTCCAGCTACTCCAGCTTATTGCCCGATCATTGACCAATGGCAAATCGATAAATGTAGAGCTGCCCACCCAGCTATTTACTTTGCTTTCGTAGAGCATTGGTCCATAAAGCCAATCCTCAATTCCCATCTCCTGATAATTTTTCACAGTATTAATATTATAATTTATAGTATGAGAAGCCCAGGAATTGATCGAATGCTTGACTACGTTCATAGCTTCTTCACTATAGCTTCCATCAATTCTGAAATGAGCTCCGGGGTATTCTTTTTTAAATATATTTCCATAAAAAACCATCCTGTCCCACGCTTCTGGAAAATATGACTCATCTAATCCATTTAAATAAACTGTGACTTCAGTTTTCTTTGGATCAATCATGGTTTGTAAATGATTGTACACTTTTTTGATGACATCTCTATAAATAGACTGGTTCTCAGGTTGGCGCTCAACATTAGAATTTCCAGTGTTGGGCCATCCTGCACCTCCATGCTTGCCATATACGTTGAAGGGAAGAATAAAAGTTTCCATTGGTTCTCCAAAACCAGGGCCGTACTCATATCCATATTTACTAGTGAAAGCTTTACCGGTAAAATATTTTTTTAGCCGGTTATCAAAAGAATCCCATTCTAATGATACTTCATTATTACTGGAGATTTTAAGGTCTGGTTTATAGGTGGGATCCATTAAGGATATACGATTACGCTTAAAAAGCTGATATATTTTCAGTTCCTGTTTTTCATTCATCCTACTTAAAAATCCTTCATGCTGCAAACTGGCCTTCAATTTATTTTCATTAGGAATTGCAAAATCCCAAATGGTAAGATCAATGGGGATTTTCTGAATCTGATCGCCTATAGTTACGGTTATGGTAGTTGAATAAACTCCAGGTTTGGCATCACTTTTATTATAAGGGATATACTGATCTACCCATACGATCAATGATCGTTGATCATCAATTCGATTGTTAAAATCGGGCAATTCAAGTGGATAGGTCCACCTGCGCCGTACATTGGTTGAATCCATCTGAATATGTTTAAATGGAATTAAAGCATCAGGATACCAACCTTTACCTAAGGAGGCTTTTGGGTATCCGGTGCTTGGTGATTTCACCTGAACAGACCATTCCAGAAATAATTCCGGTGGGATATAAAAATGATTATATTCATTTTGAAATGGAAGCATTTCAATGTTAATGCCTTTTAATGTAACATTTGTATTATTTCTCAATACTAGCTGGAAAGAGACATACTCACCTCTAGCACCGTATAAGATTGCATGCTCACCATCATAAACCCAGTTTTTTTTCAATAGCACATTGTTATTTTTAAGTTCATTTTTAATTACAACAAATCTATTTTCAATATTCTCATTGGTTGTAGGATCTATTCGAATAGACGAAGGGATAATACCTATTTCCCAATTTGCTTGGGTAAGCTTTTTATTTGATTGAGAACATCCTAGAGCAAAAAATACTATTGAAAAGATTATCAAGATTTTTTTCATGTCAACGATACTTTGTATTTTTTTTTCTTAATGTATTGTAATGTTAAATTAGTAAAAACAAGTGGTTAATGTAAGGTTAATACCTTTTATTCCTTATATTTATATATTTGTGGAAGGATATATTCTGTAATTAGAACACTCAATGATTTAGTTATCCACTTATTCTTTTTCATGATTTGATTTAGTACAAAATTTCAAATTGTTAGTGTTATTTATCATCAATAATTATATGTATAATAAAATTAATGGAACTCTACCCAACTCTATTTTTATTATTTCTGGTAGTTTATTTTTAAGTATTTTTATGTATAGCTGTGAGAATCCAGGTTCTATAAGTTCATTTGATGGAGAACCACTTTTTCAAGTTCTATCCTCAAAACAAAGTGGAGTTAATTTTGCAAATACGCTTCATGAAACAGACACATTTAATTCCTTATTTTATGAGTATTATTATAATGGTTCAGGAGTAGCTATTGGCGATTTGAACAATGATGGGTTCAGCGACATATTTTTTGGGGCAAATATGACAAAGAGTAGAATTTATTTGAATAAAGGCCAACTTAATTTTGAAGATATTACGGAATCATCAAAAATTGATACACAAGGCAGCTGGGTAACGGGTGTAAGTATGGTTGATGTTAATCAAGATGGATGGTTAGATATTTATGTATGTGTTGGCGGGAATATTATAGATGATTACACGAATTTATTATTTATAAATGATGCTAATGAGGAAGAGCTAACATTTACAGAGCGAGCAAAATTGGTTGGATTGGATGATAAAGGATATTCTACTCAGGCAGGCTTTTTTGATTATGATAGAGATGGTGATCTTGACATGTATTTAGTGACCTCTTCCATGAATGTTCCGAATAAAAATTCCTTAAGAAAAAGGACCGGTGATGGCACAATGATCAATACTGACAGGCTTTACAGAAACGAAGGGATTGACCCAGTAAGTAAGCTGCCAAAATTTATAAATGTATCTCAAGGGGCAGGTATTATCTGGGATGGATTTGGCTTAGGGATTAGTATAAGTGATATCAATCTTGATGGATGGCCGGATGTGTACGTTACAAATGATTATATAACGAGTGATTTGCTTTATGTAAATCAGGGTGATGGAACTTTTAAAGACATGGCCAATGAATACTTTAAACATACAAGTTACAGTGCGATGGGCGTAGATATTTCCGACTTTAATAATGATGGCCTTGTAGATGTTTTTGCTTTGGATATGCTACCTGAAGATTACTACAGAAAAAGAACAATGGCAGGAAATATGCGCGAATTTGAAAGGTATATGGCAGAGCAAAAAAGTGGATATGCTAAGCAATATACCAGAAATACGTTGCAATTAAACAATGGAAAAATTGACGGAAAACAGAGCTTTAGCGAAATTGGCCAACTATCAAAAGTATTTGAAACAGACTGGAGTTGGGTGCCATTATTTGCTGATTTTGACAATGATGGACATAAGGATTTATTTATAGGTAATGGCATTCCCTACGATCTGACAAATATGGATATCTCAGCAATATGGCTGACAAAAATGAAAGAAAGACCTGATATGTCATTTGAGGAACTTTATGAAACACTTAAAGTTGAACTGGATAAAAAGGGAAATGTAAAAAAACCAAATGTGATTTTTAAAAACAGCAGTAAACTAACATTTGAAGATAAAACAATTGCATGGGGAATGAGTCAACCATCATATACAACCAGCGCAGCTTTTTCTGATCTGGACAATGATGGTGATTTGGACATGATTTTGAATAATATAAATGATCCTGCAGTAATATATAAAAATACACTAATTGACAACGCAATGCCGGATAGTGTTTCTCATTACTTGAAAGTTCATTTACAGGGAGAAAATAAAAATAAAGGAGGTATTGGGGCAAAAATCACTTTGTTCTTAAGTAACCAAATTATTTTTTACGAACATTATCCAGTCCGTGGCTTTCAATCTATGGTAGACCCTGAAATCCACTTTGGGTTGGGCCAAAATACCCATATTGATTCCCTCCTCATTTGGTGGACAAACGGTAAAGAGCAACAACTATTTGAAATCAAGGCTAATCAATTGATAGATGTCAAGTGTTCAGATGCCCTTATCATAACAAAATCCCAGCAAAATGAAAATTTGAGTGAAACATTATTTACAGAAGTTTCGGATAAAACTAATATTAGATATACGCACCAGGAAAGGGATTTTATTGATTTTAAAATCCAACCATTGATTCCACATCAATATTCCAAAGAAGGACCAGGTATAGCAGTTGGTGATGTCAATGGAGATATGTTAGATGATTTTTTTATTGGAGGATCAACAGGTTATCAAGGAGAGATTTTTATCCAAAATCAAAATGGCAGTTTTAGGTCCAGTCCTTTACATAATAATCCGAACTATGAAGATATGGGAGCCTTATTTTTCGATGTAGATAACGATGGAGATAATGATCTATATGTAGTTAGCGGAGGTACAGGTTTACCACCGGGGAATCCATTTTATGGAGATCGTCTATTTATCAACAATGGAAAAGGAGATTTTACTTTGGAAAAAAATATTCTTCCACAAAATGGTATTTGTGGTTCACAAGTCAGTGCTGCGGACTACGATAAAGACGGAGATTTAGATTTATTCATTTGTGGTCGGGTGAGTTTAGAAAACTACCCATTGCCGGTTAAAAGTTTTCTTTTTAGAAATGATAGCCATGGGTCCAAGGCTTTAAAATTTACGAATGTTACAACCGAAGTCAACGATGGGCTTGAAAAAATAGGTCTGGTTACTTCGGCCTTATGGACAGATTACAATAATGATGGTTGGGTAGATTTAATCCTTACCGGAGAGTGGATGCCAATTACTATATTTAAAAATGAAGAGGGAAAATTAGTCAATGTAACTGCAGTGTCAGGATTAGAAAATTATACAGGATGGTGGAACAGCCTCATTGCTGGAGATTTTGATAAAGATGGTGATATGGACTATGTAGCAGGAAATTTAGGATTAAATACCCGCTATAAGGTGACCCGGGACCAACCCATGAAAATCATGGCGAAGGATTTTGATAACAATGGCTTCATTGATCCAGTAAGTACATATTACATTCAGGGGAAAAATTATCCGATATATCATCGCAATTTAATGATTGATCAAATGCCCTATCTCCATAGCAAGTATAAATTTTATGAAGATTATGCCTTGGCAACTATTAATGACATGTTTAGTGAAGCGCAGATTGAAGGAGCTTATCTAGCAAAAAGTAATTATTTTGAAACATCATATATTGAAAATCTGGGAGACGGAAAATTTAAAATTCACGCTTTGCCCATTGAAGCACAATTTGCACCTATATTTGGTCTGTTGGCAAATGATTACAATAATGATGGAAATCTGGATATATTATTAATTGGTAATTCTTATTCGTCAAATGTAGCAGATGGGCAATTTGATGCATCTATTGGTCTTTTACTAGCAGGAGATGGAATAGGGGGCTTTGCCTCAGTTCCTGGAAGAGAGAGCGGTTTCTTCGTTGAAAAGGATGCTAAGGCTATGGCTGAGCTCACTATGAAAGATGGAAGATTATTAATTTTAGCATCACAAAATTCAGGTGAGCTTAAAGTTTTTAGTTCAAATAAAGTGTTGAAAAATTTTATACATCTTAATAGTAATGACGTTTCTGCCGACGTTACATATAATTCTGGAATGGTAGAAAGGAGAGAATTTTATTATGGCAGTGGGTATTTATCTCATTCTTCTCGAGTAATTCGATTTTCTAAAAATGCATTGTCAGTAACCATTACAACTTATAAAGGCAAATCAAGAGATATAAACCTTCAATAGTAAACAGGATGAGATATTTAGTGCTAGTATATCTATTGGCATTTACATCATGCAATACCATAAATTCTATTAGCAAGAGAAATAAAGCCATTGATGTTTGGTATGGAAAATCGCAGAGATTTGGAAAGATGGGTGTTGCACAGCAGTGGGTGAATGTACTAGGAAATATTGAGGCTGAAGCAGGGATTGCTTATGCCTCATATACATTAAATGGAGGTGCTCAAGTTGTTTTGTCTATCGGTAATGACTTACACCGACTAGCCAACGAAGGAGATTTTAATGTAGATATAAATCGAATTATTCTTCGAGAAGGGAAAAACGATTTGAATATTTTGGTTAGAGATTCTTCCGATAATTATTTTAATAAAAGAGTAAAAATTCACTATTCAAATTCAAAGACATGGCCAATACCCTACACAATTGAATGGGAAAAAGTTAATCGGATTCAGGATGTTGTTCAGGTAGTTGATGGGCATTGGGAAATAACTAAAGATGGATTGCATAATATTGATACATACTATGACAGGGTGGTTGCCTTTGGTGATAGTTCCTGGCAAAATTATGAAGTGCACACTTCTGTAACTTTTCATTCTTTTACTCCTCCTTCAAAGGGTGCACCGACCTATGGAGTATCACATGCAGCCATTGCCAGTCGATGGCCCGGGCATGA
>CAYREN010000076.1:0-16167 GCA_964423255.1 uncultured Roseivirgaceae bacterium
TTGCATTTAGCCTGCTCATTAGTAATTCTTCATTTTCTCAGGATACCATCACTTATCATATTTCTTTTCCCAATGCTATTCACCATGAAGCTGAAATTGCCATACGATTGGAAAATATATCAACGGAGAATTTAAACATGATAATGAGCAATTCATCTCCCGGAAGATATGCAGTACATAATTTTGGCAAGAATGTATATAATTTGAAAGCGTATAATGACGACAATTCCAATATCGATATTCAAAGAGTAAAATCAGATTCATGGAAATTATCCAGTATTGCCAAGTCCCTAAATATAAAATATACACTTTATGCCAATCATCCTGACGGTACATATTCTGGAATTGATGGTGACTTTGCCCACCTGAATATGCCGGCAACTTTACTTTGGATTAAAGGATTAGAAAATATCCCTGTCAAAATAATATTTCATCTTCAAAATAATAACACATGGAAAATTGCTACTCAGTTGAATTTGCTGGACAGTATCAATAATATTTACTCTGCACCTAACTTGCAGTTGTTAATGGATAGTCCATGCATAATTTCTGATTTTGAGGTAAAGCAATTTGAAATTGGGGGTGAAGAAAATCAAATGGTTAGGCTGGCAATTAACTCAAAAGCAAGTGTGGAAGAAATGGAAATCTTTACTGGAATGATAGCAAAGGTAGTGAATGAGCAAAAATCTATTTTTGGTGAATTTCCTCCTTTTGAAAACAGTACATACACATTTCTTTGTAGCTATGGGCCTGGATTTTATAATGATGGAATGGAACATAGAAATTCTACTATGCTGACATCACGAATGAATTTATCCGGCAATCTTAATCGATTAATAGCTCTCTCATCGCATGAATTTTTTCACGCATGGAATATTGAAAGAATTAGACCGGCTTCACTTGAGCCATTTGATTTTACGAAGGCTAATGTTAGTGGAGAGCTTTGGTTTGGAGAGGGGTTTACAAATTATTATGGAGAACTTACACTCTGCCGGGCAGGAGTTCTCCCCAAAGACAAATACATAAATACTATAAGTAGAAAGGTAAATAACCTGATCAATGTTCCGGGAAGAAAATACGGATCTCCTGTTCACATGAGTGAGATGGCTACTTATTCCGATCGTGCAGCTGCCAATGATGAAGTAAATTTTGCCAATACTTTTTATTCGTATTACGCATATGGAGAAGCAATAGCACTTGCTCTGGATCTCACTCTTCGTACAGAATTTAATAATATTTCGTTAGATAACCTGATGGCTGATATGTGGAAAAAATATGGAAAGGAGGAAATCCCATATACAAACTCAGATATACAAGATGTATTGGCTGACATTTGCGGAAATGCTGATTTTTCCAAGGATTTTTTTCAATCATTTATTTACGGCAATCAATTGCCAGATTTTGAAAATTTGTTTGATAAATTGGGTTATAAGCTCATTAAAAAGAACCCTGGAAGACCAAGCTTTGGTTTTGCAAAATTGAAATTTAAGGGCGATACCGCCACTTTACTTACTCATCCTTTAGTTGGAAGTGCTGTATATGACGCCGGGTTAAATAAAGGTGATTTAATATTATTTATTGATGACCAAGCTGTAACAAGCTATCCTGAACTTAACTTTATTGTTGGCACAAGAAAGATTGGTGATGAAATTGAAATTGTTTATTCACATTTTGGTAAAAAGAAATCAGGAATATTTAAGCTAAAAGAAGACAATCAATTTGTATTGATCCCCAAGGAAAAATTTTCTATAAAAATCAAGAATGAAGAAAAAGAGCTGAGGGCCGATTGGTTAGAAAGCAAAGTGAGATCGAATTGATTTCCACCATTTGAATCCTACCCCAAGAATAATCCCGCAAGTGTCCCCGTGAGCATAGTAGCCAATGACGCACCAAGCAGAGCACGAAGACCAAGCTTAGAAATATCACCCTGCCGCTCAGGAGCCATCCCCCCAATCCCACCTATTTGAATAGCAATGGAACTGAAATTAGAAAACCCGCACAGAGAAAATGTTGCAATGATCAATGATTTATCACTCAATATTCCTGCAGATTTCATTGCTGATAAATCCATGTAAGCAACAAATTCATTGATCACAGTCTTTTGTCCCAATAGACTTCCCACTTGCAAAGATTGAGACCAATCAACACCCATGAAATAAGCAAATACCCTAAACAAATTTCCCAATATATATTCCATAGTAAACCCATCAAATATTCCATTGGTGGTTTCAAAAACAAGTTGGTTTAAACCTGTCATTTCTCCAATCAAATCTTTTAAAATGAAATTTACAGCGGCAATAATCGCTATAAATGCCAGCAACATTGCTCCCACATTTAATGCCAGCTTTAGTCCATCAGAGGCACCTCTGGCCAATGCGTCAATTAGATTAACAGCCTCATTATCCGAATTCATTTGTAGTTTATGATCCAATTTATCATACTCCTTTTCAGGAACTAATAACTTAGCCATCACTATTGCAGCAGGGGCATTCATCACAGAAGCACTTAGCAAAAAAGTGGCATATTTTGTTTGCTCTATTGGATTTCCTCCACCAAGAAATGCAACATAACCCGCCAAAACTCCACCAGCAATAGTCGCCATACCACCTGTCATCAAGCACATGATTTCAGACTTGGTCATATTGGAGATAAATGGCCTTACCAATAGCGGTGCTTCTGTTTGTCCAAGAAAAATATTTCCGGCAGCAGACAAACTCTCCGCACCTGACAATTTCATGGTCTTGGACATTAACCATGCAAATCCATAAACTATTTTTTGTAGAATACCGAGATAGTACAATCCTGCAGATAGAGTTGAAAAAAATATAATGGTAGGTAAGACATTCAAAGCGAAAATAAAACCATATTTTTCGCTATTCAGGAAATCACCAAATAAAAACGAGGTGCCTTCATTTGTAAAATCAATAACTTTAACAAAAAATTTACTGGCGATTACGAAACAGGTATTGACAAAATCGACTTGAGTGATTAAAAAACCGATTACAAATTGAAGAAGAAGACCTCCACCAATTAGTCTCCAATTTATTGATTTTTTATTATTGGAAAATAACCAGGCAACACCAACAATAAATAAAAGACCGATTGTTGCCCGAAGAATTGCCATGGATAAAAAGCCTAATTTCGCCTGTTTATTTCGTCGCGAATTTTAGCAGCCTTTTCATAATCTTCTTGTTCCAGTGCTTTGTCAAGCAATTCCTTCAACTTTTCAATTGACGAATCTTTAATTTTCTCTGTTCCGGATTTAGATGTTGATTCTTCCTTTTTTGATTGAAATTGCTCCAATTCCTGTTGGATATCCTGCTCTTCATCTTCTTCATCGCTTAGCTCTACACCGGCTTCTGATAGAATATTTTCAAATGTATATATTGGCGCATTAAACCTCAAGCCTATTGCAATGGCATCAGATGGCCTGGAATCAATTTCAAGAAGCTTATCACTGTTTTCACAAACAATTTTAGCAAAAAAGACACCCTCTTTCAGGTCAGAAATGATTATCTCTTTTACGATATAGTTAAAACTTCCAGCAAATGATTTAAACAAGTCGTGGGTCATTGGTCTATTTGGAATGATCTTCTCAATCTCAATAGCAATTGCCTGAGCTTCAAACATGCCGATAATTATTGGTAATCTTCTTTTCCCTGGTTTCTCCCCCAGAACTAAAGCAAATGATCCACTTTGTGATTGACTTGATGAAAGGCCTAATATTTCTAATTTTATTTTATCCACTTAACGGTTCTTTTTATAAAGATTCTATCTTTTTTATTAATCTGGGTACAATTTCAAAAGCATCTCCAACAATACCATAGTTGGCAGCTTTAAAAAATGGTGCATCAGGATCAGTATTTATAGCAACAAGCACCTTCGAAGAATTGACACCTGCCAAATGCTGTATTGCTCCAGATATTCCAATGGCAATATAAAGGTTTGGACTAACTTTTACACCAGTTTGCCCAACATGTTCATGATGAGGTCTCCAGCCAAGATCAGAAACAGGTTTAGAGCATCCTGTAGCTGCACCAAGTGCATTGGCCAATTCCTCAATCATCCCCCAATTTTCCGGGCCTTTAAGTCCTCGCCCTGCTGAAACAACAATCTCTGCTTCATCAAGCAATATATTTCCTTCGGCCTTTTCTCTTCGAATTATTTTTTCATCGAATCTAACATCATCGGGCATAGTAATTTCTTCAACTGAGGCTTTATCTCCAGATTCTAATAATTCGACTGTATTTTTCTTGATTATTATAACTTTTTTTTCTCCGGATAATGAAACGGTCGCTGTTGCTTTGCCTGAAAATATGTCCTTCTTTACAGAAAATCCGGATGACACATCAGGCAATGAAATACAATTCGATAGTATTGTTGCCTTTATATTTACAGCTACTCTTGCACCAACATTATCGCAAAGAGACGATTTTGTCATTATTAATAAATTTGCACCCGAGTTCTGGACCATATTTGAAAGCACCTCGGCATACGCACCTACTTGATGTTCGTTTAGAAGTTCATTATTTATATTCAATACCTTAGTCGCACCATTATTTCCTAAGTTCTCAAGGTCTTCATTTTTATAGACACCAAGAGCAACTGCAATTATTTCATTTTCTCCAATTAGTTTTCCTGATTCTACGGCATAGCTGATTGCTTCTTTTGCGGACTTCTTAACCTCTCCCTCAGCACCTTCTACAAATACAATTATTGACATATTTATTGATTAAAAGCTATAAAATTATTACAAAACTTTGGCCTCATTTATCAAGAGGTCTATCAGCTCTTCGGCATGCTCAGCGTCTACAAGTTTTACGGCACCTTTCTCTACAGGGCTTTTATATGAAAGCACTTCAGAACCAGATTCTATCTCGATCGGATCTACAACGTTTAATTGTTTTGTCCTGGCAGTCATAATACCTCTCATATTGGGTATTTTCCATTCTGCAATTGGCTCCTGACATCCGGCGACAAGCGGCAATTCCATTTCTATAAATTCTTTTCCGCCTTCAATTTCTCTGGTTAGTTTGACAGTCTTGCCATCAATTGCTAACTCCATTACAGGAGATACAGAAGGTATTTCCAGCAAAGACCCAACAATACCATGTACAACACCACTATTATAATCAATTGATTCACGACCCATCAAAATAAGATCATACTTTTCCTTTTTGGCGATCTCGGCTATTTGTCGTCCTACAAACATCGAATCAACGGGATTTGCATTTATCCTAATGGCATCATCTGCTCCAATAGCCAGTGCTTTTCTTATAGTAGGTTCAGTGTTTGCCTCACCCACATTGAGCACAGTCAATGTGCTTCCTGCATGGCTCTCTTTAAGCTCCACGCCCTTTGCTAGTGCATAATCATCATATGGACCTATGATAAATTGAATGCCAGATTCATTTATCTTTGTATTCTCATCCGTAAAGGTGATTTTTGCTGTGGTATCAGGAACATGAGTAATGCAAACCAATATCTTCATTTTTCAATATAATTTACTGAATTAAAAATTTAATATTTGCGACAAGTTAGTATTAAAATCAAAAAATAAAAATCAATAAATGAAACAGGTAATGTTTGAGATAATTATTAATCAAACTTTAATATTATTATGATCAATCTATTGATATGACTCTTCAAATATTAAATTCTTAAAAATGAACCCCAATCGACTTGAACAACTTTTGAGTTTTTACGAGGAAGACCCAAATGACTCATTCAATTTATATGCCTTAGCAAATGAGTATAAAACCTCCTATCCTAAAAAGGCATTAAAGTATTTTGAAATTTTACTTAACAATCACCCAGAATATATTGCGACTTATTATCACTTGGCTCACCTTTATATAGAGCTTGATAAAGATGATCAAGCAAAATCCACTTTTAAAAAAGGAATTATTATCGCAACTAAAAATCATGAACCTTTAGCCTTGCGAGAATTAAAAAGTGCCTATGATGAATTTCTTATGTAATCTTCTTCATTTTTGAGAATAGTAATTATCGACCACTTAGTCTTTGTGAATATTACCTATTGACTACATCTAAGAATCTTCATGAATATGTTAAATTACCAATAGTCAGAAATTTCCAAAAAATTATATTTTTATATTATTTGCTTTGAGTTTAGCTGTGTACTTCAAATTGCTTGAAATTTTATTAAATTGCCATTAGTTTATATTCAGTTATTATCTAATCAAAATTATGAAAAGTACATCAAGGAGGAGATTTTTAAAATCCACAGGCGCAGTGGCAATTGGAGGAACATTAGCATTTAATATTGGTTTACCGAAATCATCATATGCTATGAATAGTGATACGTTAAAAATCGGATTGATAGGATGCGGCGGTCGTGGTACAGGTGCAGCAAACCAGGCGCTTAGTGCAGATCCCAATGTTGTACTCACTCACATGGCAGATGTTTTTGAAGACAGACTAAGTCAATCATACAATAGTTTGTTGGAATTACATGGCGAAAAGGTGAAAGTGAATAAGTCAACAAAATATTTGGGTTACGATGGTGCAAAAAAAGTCATCGAATCAGATGTGGATGTTGTGATTTTAACAACCCCTCCTGTTTTTAGACCAAAGCAATTAGAAATGGCTATTGGAGCTGGAAAGCATGTTTTTTGTGAAAAGCCAATGGCTATTGATGCTCCTGGAATAAAACGAATATTAGCAGCAGCAAAACTTGCTAAGGAAAAACAACTGTCACTTGTTTCTGGATTTTGTTGGAGGTATCATACACCGAAAAGGGTAACATTCGATAAAATATTAAGCGGATCAATTGGGAGCGTAGGCAGTATTTACAACACCTTCAATACGGGTGGGTTATGGCTAAGAGATGTTGAAGAAAATTGGTCATCAATGCATAAGAAAATGCGAAACTGGATATATTACAATTACCTTTCAGGTGATCATATCATAGAACAAGGAATCCATAGTATTGATATGATGTCTTGGGCAATGGGTGATGTATTACCCCTAAAGGCGACAGGAACAGGAGGTCGTCAAAGTAGAATTGGAAAAGAATATGGGAATGTTTTTGACCATTTTGCCATTGAATACGAATATGAAAACGGTGTAAAAGGTTTCCATTTTAGTCGTCAACAAAAAAATTGTTCAAAAAGCTATGGAATAGAAATAATTGGTGACAAGGGGCATTGTGTTATTGACGTTATCAGGAATAAACATACTATCGCGGGTGCTGAAAATTGGAAGTATAGCGGGGAAGGGAATGATATGTACCAGCAAGAGCATGACGAATTATTTGCTTCAATCAGAAATAGTAAACCTATGAATGATGGTGAACGGATGGCTCGCAGCAATATGATTGGAATAATGGGAAGAATGGTAGCATATACTGGGCAAACAATCTCTTATGAAGAAGCCATTAGCTCTACAGAAAAAATGGGCCCGGATGATTTAGATGATCATACTGATTTTGAAGGATTGGCTGTAGCTCAGCCAGGAATTACAAAATTTATATAGCAATATTGTTTTGTATTATAACATCCTTGTCAGGAATCAATTATAGTGCGGTCTTTGGTATTGAACAATTTTGAAATATTAACAACAAAATCACCAAACATTGTATTGATTCTGAAAATATCTAATCACAAAATTTGAGATTTTCACAAAGTAAAATTTAGAATGAAAAGGAAAGAATTTTTAAAAATATCAGGAGCAGCTGCCGTTTGTTCATTTGTATCACCCTCAATTATCGCAAGTTCTATCAGTAAACGTAATAAGCTGATAATCAAAAAAAGTTTGAAATTTGGTATGATCCAAGAAGACCTTTCTGTTATGGATAAATTCAAACTACTCAAAGACATTGGGTTTGATGGTGTGGAGTTGGATAGTCCAAATAAACTTCACAAAAAAGATATCCTGGAAGCAAGAGATAAAACCGGATTGGAAATCCCAGGCACTGTTAATTCTGTTCATTGGGCGTCACCTCTTTCTGACCCTGATCCTAAGGTGAGGGCCAAGTGTGTTGAATCTATGAAATCTGCTTTGCGAGATACTAAAGAATACGGTGGAAATACTGTCTTATTAGTTCCAGGAATAGTAAATGAGAAAATATCTTATGATGATGCCTACAATAGATCACAAGAGGAAATAAAAAAGATTTTGCCGATTGCTGAAGAAACAGGTGTGAAAATTGCCATTGAAAATGTATGGAACAATATGCTTATCAGCCCTTTGGAAGCAGCAAATTACATTGATGAATTTGATAGTGAAATGATTGGGTGGTATTTTGATGTTGGAAATATTATAAGGTATGGTTGGCCGGAACACTGGATAAAAATACTTAATAAACGAATTTTAAAATTAGATATAAAGGAATACAGTCGGGTAAAGCAAAAAGAGGAAGGCATATGGGCTGGATTTGATGTGAAACTCACAGAAGGAGATTGCAATTGGCCCATAGTGATGGATGCTTTAGAAAAAATCAATTATAGTGGAGGTTGGGGCTCTGCAGAAGTCCCAGGAGGCGATCGCAAAAGGCTTCAAGATATATCTGATAGAATGGATAAGATTTTCAACAGCTAAAGGTCATCTAATACCCAAGAGTCTTAAGTTGACCATTTGTACCTAATTCCCGCATTTTAAACATATAAAGTTTATTCGATAACTTTAATTAATTCATGTCTGTAACATGGTTATAATAAAAATGAAGTCTTCTTTTTTTATTATTTTATACTTATCAATATTTTCATTTCAGAATCCATTATTTGGGCAAGATAAAAATCATCGATCAGATTTTAGTTGGTACACAGATTTTGAAGAAGCAATCAAAGATGCCGATGCTAATGGGAAGAATGTGATGTTATATTTTTCTGGTTCTGATTGGTGCAAACCATGTATTCAGCTAAACAAAAATATTCTCGAAACAGAAATATTTTCAGATTATGCTGTTAGGAAACTTGTGCCTATAAAACTGGATTTCCCCAAAATGAAAAAGAACAGACTTTCTAAAAAAGTTTCATCACACAATGAATCAATAGCAGAAAAGTACAATCCAAATGGTGTATTTCCACTGCTGGTATTCTTAGATAAAAATGAAGAGATCATTGGATTTACTGGATATTCAGACGTTTCTCCTGGAATCTTCGTATCGATCATTGAAAGAATTATAGACCAATGAGAACTTCGATTCTTGCATTTTTTGTAATAATCTCTCTTTCTGCAAATTCTCAAACAAAGACCAGTACCAAAATTATCTCATTAATGGGGTCAAGATTTGAACTGATTGCTATATCCGTTGATGAGGCTGTTCGAGAAAGTGCTATTGATGAAGCTGTTAAAGAAATAAAAAGAATAGAAAATATCATTTCATCATGGCTGCCAGGCTCAGAAACAGCCAATATCAATTCCAACGCCGGAATTAAACCCATGAAAGTAAGTGAAGAACTTTTTGATCTTATTGAACGATCCATAAAAGTTTCTAAACTCACAAACGGGGCCTTTGATATTTCATTTAGCTCCATCAATGCATATTGGACGTTTGACGGTCGGCAAATGGATATGCCCGATTCCTCATTGATTCAAGGATCAGTTTCCAAAATAAATTATAAAAACATTGTTTTAAATAGAACTGATCATACTGTTTATCTGCATAAAAAGGGAATGAAAATTGGTTTTGGCGCCATTGGAAAAGGATATGCTGCCAATCGAGCAAAGGTAACAATGACAAAGTATGGTATAAAAAGTGGCATGATCAATGCAGGCGGTGATCTGATAGCCTGGGGAAATCAAGAGGACGGAACTCCCTGGCAAATTGGAATTGCTGACCCTTCAAATCAAAAAGACTACATCGCCTGGCTAAATGTCGGTAATATGAGCGTCGTCACTTCTGGAAATTATGAGAAATATGTAATCATTGAAGGGAAAAAATATGGCCATATCATTAATCCAAAAACTGGCTTCCCTGTTGAGGGTATTCAAAGTGTAACCCTGGTATCCCCCGATGCTGAACTTTCCGATGCCCTGTCAACATCTGTATTTGTGCTGGGAATTTCTGAAGGTATGGAGTTAGTAAATAAATTGAAAAATGTAGAATGTCTTATTATCGATGATAAAAATAAAATCTGGACATCAAACAATTTAAAATTGAATTATTATGATTAGAAACTCAATATACTAACCCCTCACACTAGAGTCTGGAATTCTCGTCAACAGATCCCTTGTTTCACCAAAGTTTTCTTGGCCTATTGTAAAACAATCAATAAAATCTTTCCCCAATGCATATTGAAGACATTCATCTTTTTTATCTACAAGTTGTCCTGCACCGAATATTTTCATGCCAATAATTCCTTTTCCCTGAGCTTTCATTCTTTTCAATACCGGAACTACCTCATTCACTGAGCCGTCCATTCTAGCTGCGTATGGATTTATTCTGGCCAAGTCTACTTGTACCCAATCAGAATCAGCTGCAGCTTTCAATGCACCTAGAGTGTGGCAACTGACTCCATGTGATCTAATGATGCCATCTTCGCGTGCTTGAGCAAGCACTTCCATAGCTCCAGTTTTAATTTTTGGCCAATTAGGGTCACGCATAAAGTGTAGCAGCACAATATCAAGATAATCAGTATTTAGTTCTTGTCTGAATCTGTCTAAGTCATCTTTCATTTCCTGGGCAGTGGTGGCATGGGTTTTAGTCATGATTACTACCTTTTCTCGTGGCACATAGTTCAATGCCTCTTTCAAATGTGGATGCGTACCATATTGATCTGCAGAATCCCAAAAATTAATCCCCTCGTCAAAAGCAGCATGAAGCAACTCCCCTACTCCTTTTACTCCAAGTTTTCTTGTCTGGTTAGATTGCTTATTTACTCCATGAGTACCCGTACCCATGGCTAATCTTGAAAGTTCAATTCCGGTATTTCCAAGCATTACCCGATCATAGGCATATTTTTTTGTAGTTGCAGCATATAAATGATGCTGAAATGGATTGATTGCAAAAGCTCCTGCAGTTAATATGGATGCTTTTATAAAATCTCTTCGTTTTACGCGTCCGGATTTTGGACAAGTGGTGAAATGCTTATTGTGCTTCATGATCTGAAAATTTTCATTGGCCTGTATAAATTTCAATAATAAATATGTCTAAAACAATAATTATTAAATGAATCATGAATTTAAGATATTGAAGATCACTGGATTTCCAAAATGAAACTTAACAGGATTATTGTTTTATTTCCATCATTTTGAGGCATACAGGTTTGGATATTTTCAGCTCTACACCGTTGGCTTTGAGTTTTCCACTCTCTGCATCAATCTTAAAAACCACCACATTGTTAGAATGTTGATTTGCGACCAATAGAAATTTTCCCGTTGGATCAATCATAAAGTTTCTGGGCCATTTTCCATCGACAGAATGATGATCTATAAAAGTCAATTCGCCAGTTTTTTGATCAATTTTAAAAATCACAATGCTGTCATGACCACGATTAGATCCATAGAGATAATCTCCATTCGGAGATACGTGAATATCAGCACAATAGCTATCTCCACTGAAACTATCGGGTAAAGTACTTAAGGTCATCACTTCCTTCATTTTTCCTGTCTTAGTATTATAAGTACATGACGTAATTGTAGAGTTTAATTCCGAAATAAAAAAGACAAGCTTTTTATTTGGGTGAAAAGTCAGATGCCTTGGTCCTGCGCCTTTTGCAGCATTGAATTCCATGGATTTAATATTAGTGAGCGTGCCTTTTTTCTTATCTACTTTATAGGTCATTACCTTATCAATGCCCAAATCAACAGCCAGTACAAATTCTTCCTTTGAATTATAAACTATCGAATGGGCATGAGGAATACTTTTCTTTCCATTTAAATCTTCAACACCAAAATGCTGTTTGAGATCAGTATAAGGTTTTAGCATTCCATCCTTTTCTATTGGAAAAATTGATACATTTCCTCCATTATAATTTGCAACCAAGGCCCACTTGGCCGCCTTGTCAATACTTACATAACATGGTGCTTGACCTCCACTCGCCACCATATTCAATGGCCTCAAAGATCCGTTAGAATTGATTGCAAATGAACTTACCGCCCCTGATTTTTCACCATTAAATTCTCCAAGCTCATTTACGGCGATTAATAAATTATTTTTAGGGTTTATAGCCAGATATGATGGGTTTTTAACACCCTTTGCAGTGGACAAGAATTTAAACTCACCATTCGTAGCATCAAATCTATATACATATATTCCCTCTTCATCGCTATCAGTATATGCACCTATGTATAAAAAAAACTGATCAGAAGAGGCATTTGTATTGTTTTCAGCCATAGTGTTCATTTTTACCATTATTAAAAAAACTACTACAAGTATTATATTTTTCTTCACGATAATAATATTAAGCTAATTGTTCTTTATTGATTTCAATCACATTGTCCACTTTTATAGGATGTCTAAATCTAATTAATTTAATTTCATGATTCATCAAGGATTTAAATTGTTAGTATTTTTAATTGGCCATAATTGAAAAAGAATGATTTTATTAAAGCTAATTTTTATCGAAAAAGACCTTAAATTATTGCCATAAATTAATTAAAGGTTATTTTTACCTTTAATACTCAAAATTAATTCTTCACTATTCTCAAGACAAGACAAACATGAACACTCATTTTTCAACATTAGATTATGTGGTTTTTGGACTTTATGTCCTGCTTATTGTTGTGATAGGACTTTGGATTTCCCGTACAAAAAAAGGAGAAGAAAAAACTGCCGATGATTATTTTCTTGCCAGCAAATCCTTAACCTGGTGGGCCATTGGTGCATCCCTGTTAGCAGCTAATATTTCTGCCGAGCACTTCATTGCCATGTCAGGCTCTGGTTATATTACCGGATTGGCCATAGCATCTTATGAGTGGCTGGCAGCGATATCACTCATTTTAGTTGGAAAATATTTCCTCCCAATATTTCTGGAGAAAAAAATCTATACGATGCCTCAATTTTTACATATGAGGTTTTCAAAGGGTGTCAGTACATTGTTTGCTGTTTTCTGGTTGTTAGTTTATGTATTTGTCAATCTCACCACAGTATCCTACTTGGGTGCATTGGCTATTGAAAAAATCATGGGAGTTCCTATGATTTGGGGAATACTTGGATTAGCGTTTATATCTGGATTATACTCAATTTATGGTGGGCTGAAAGCGGTTGCATGGACAGATGTGATTCAGGTTGTATTTCTTATAGGTGGTGGATTGGTGACTACTTTTTTAGCTTTGAATGCCGTTGGTGGTGGAAGTATAATACATGGATTTACCGAAATTTATGAAAAGGGCAGAGACCATTTCGATATGATTATTTCCCAAGGGCAGATGATTATTCCAGATACTGTTGATCCTGTAACTGGAGAGGCAATTACTACAAAAGACGCCTTCAATGATCTTCCCGGATTAGCTGTGATATTTGGTGCAATGTGGATTGCTAATTTTGGGTATTGGGGATTTAACCAATATATCATTCAGAAAGGCTTGGCAGCAAAAACACTAAACGAAGCAAAAAAAGGATTGGTTTTTGCAGGTTACCTCAAATTATTAATGCCGTTACTTGTTGTCATTCCTGGAATTACAGCATATGTATTAGTTAATAATTATTCGCCAGAAGAATTGTCGGTAATTATTGGAAAGCCAATAGAGGCCATTGGAGAAATAGCAAAATCTGATGAAGCTTATCCCTGGCTTTTGAAAAACTTTGTTCCTGCAGGCGTTAGAGGATTAGCATTTGCCGCCTTGGTAGCAGCAATAGTTTCCTCTCTCGCATCCATGATCAATAGCACCTCCACAATATTTACGATGGATATTTATAAAAACTATATGAATAAAAATGCTTCAAACAAGCAGATGGTATTTGTAGGAAGGGTTGTTGCCTTTGTAGCGCTATTTATTTCCACCTTGGCAGCACAACCCCTACTTGGGGGCCTTGATCAAGCTTTCCAATACATTCAGGAATTTACCGGATTCATTACTCCGGGAGTATTTGTGGTATTTTTCATGGGTCTTTTCTGGAGGCAGGCAACAGTAAATGCGGCCTGGGCATCTGCAATAGGCACATTCGTATTTAGTTTGTTCTTTAAAATGATTTTTCCGGATATTCCATTTCTATTAAGAATGGGATATGTTTTTATGATCCTTATTTTACTTGCCTCAGTAATAAGTTTTCTTGATAAAGGTAAAAAAGTCAGATCAGCCTGCCCGGAATCATTTATGGGAAAAACTGCATTAAATGTAGGTTGGGCTTTGGTAATACTGTCTGTGGTTGGCGTATTATTAGGAATAGTATATTCGGAAATAATGGCACATCTTGCCTTCTCCTCTATTTATATGTTTTCTGTATTAATGGCGTTTATTGGAGTTATTTTAATTACCAATGTGAAAATGAAAATAGCAGATGCTAAAGCAATTGAAGTAGACAGTAAAATATTTGAAACTGGTCCTGTATTCAATATTGCAGCATTAGGAATAGTAGTGATTTTTGCTTTCTTATACATTCTATTCTGGTAAAATTAAATGGTAGAATATTATGCAGGCGAAAAAAAATTCTTAGTAGCTGTCGATTGCGTAATTTTTGGATTTGACAAAGGCAAATTAAAATTGCTCCTTGTCAAACGATTCAGGCCTCCGAAAGATGGGGAGTGGTCGTTGATGGGTGATTTTTTACAACCCAACGAAACCCTAGATAGTTCTGCTCAACGCACACTTACAAAATGGACAGGACTTGAAAATGTATTCCTGGAGCAGTTTTATTGTTTCAGCAATATCAATCGAGACCCTGGAGAAAGGGTACTTTCTATTGCTTATTATGCCCTCATTAAAATTGATGACGCTGATAAACAATTAACGAAAAGCCATGATGCTAAATGGATCGAAATCAATGAAATTCCACAACTGATTTTTGACCACCAAGACATGGTGAATGTGGCTATGAAGATTTTAAAACACAAATGCCGTTTCGAACCCATCGGATTTGAATTATTACCAAAACAGTTTACTATTCCTCAACTACAAATATTATATGAAGAGATTCTTCAATGCAAACTGGATAATGCTAACTTTAGAAAGAAAATTCTTTCGATGAAGGTGTTAAAAAAACTCAATAAAAAGGATAAATCACTTTCCAAAAAAGGTGCTTTTTATTATATGTTTGACCAGATTATGTATGAAAAATTCAATGAATCCGGTAATTTCTTTGAGATTTAACCCGAATAATTCAGAAGATAATTATTGAAATGCTTAAATTACTGATGGACAAGGAATTGATTTAAATATTATAAAAAACTTGTTCTCTATTTTTGGGCTATTAATTGTATAAAGTTTGAAGAGTTAAATATGTGATAATCAATCCCCTACCTGTAGTAAGCAAGCTTGTTTTCGGTGTCGCATATTGCACTTGAATAAAAAGGGTTAATATTTAGCTTAGTGGTTTAGGCGTGATAAAACTTAAATGTCATTGATAGCGATAACACTTGCATAAAACCCAGTAGAATAACAAATTACCTAATTGAACCTCAAGAGATAATTGGAGTAAATTGCACGATAACAAATCACTATTTTACAAAATAAATAATTGGAAATACTATAGTAAGAGCTATGACAAGAAAATATATTGCTAAATCCCAAATTTAATTTTTTAAACTTGTATCCAAATCTTGAATTTATAGTATTATAGATAAACTAAAAAAACCTCTCAATAACCATGGAAAATAAGAAATATGTAATTGGGGTGGATTATGGATCAGATTCTGTAAGATCAATAATCGTTGACACTGCCAATGGAAACGAACTCGCAAGTTCATCATTTGAATATCCAAGATGGAAAGACGGCAAATATTGCCACCCGGCAAAAAATCAGTTTCGTCAACATCCCCTGGATTATTTGGAAGGTTTGCAAACCACAATCAAAAATGCACTTACCCAATGCGATAGTGAAGTAGCCCAACACATTGTTGGACTATCTGTCGACACCACGGGCTCTACTCCTATTGCTGTAAACAAGGAAGGCGTTCCTTTGTCATTAACAAGGGAATTTGAAGAAAACCCCAACGCTATGTTTGTGCTTTGGAAAGACCATACCGCAGTAAAGGAAGCCGAAGAAATAAATCAATTAGCCAGATCGTGGGGAGGCACTGATTTCACGAAGTTTGAAGGGGG
>CAYREN010000077.1:0-16081 GCA_964423255.1 uncultured Roseivirgaceae bacterium
AAAATTGGACTCTATTCAAAACTGCTATTTCTTGTGACTTGGAGATTATTTTTAATAACCTAAAAATAAGGCTCTTTATAAAATAATATGAACAATTATCATTTAATTTTCATGGATAAAGTAATTGAAAATCAAAGTCATACCATATTTATTTTGTAGATGGTTTTATTTTTTAAACTATCAAATATTAAAATTCAAAATCTCATAAACAGGTATGATAATTTGAATGGAATCTCTTTGGTGAAGAATAATTCATTCAATCCCTTTTAAATTATTCAATAGGCACAATTCATGTTGTATAATTTAGAGATTTTGATAAAAACAAAGTAGAAATATCAATGGATTGTTAATGGTTTACTTATTTAGAAAAAATCATCATGGTTATATTTATATAATTCCCTCTTGTGTATTGTGTATTAAGAATAAAACTTTGCAGGATATTTCACATTTCAACACTTTATTTATTTTTCCTTACGGAAAGAAAGAAAAATAATTACAAAAACTTATAGTATCTTTTATGTAATTACATTTCTTTTACTTTTTCAGAAGTTAATTTAATTAATTTATAATTAAATTCAAGGAACATTTCAAGCTTAAGTGGCTCTATAATTACAACTGTAAAGATTAACAAATAGTTATTTCGTACAAAGCCATAGACTACACGGTAAGTCCACGAGGCATGAATAAAAAAATAGAACAAGCTTGCCTATCTCATGAAGGTATGGGAGAATGAGACACAATGGCGAAATTCAAGATTTGAGATTTAAATTTTAACAAATATGACCATTAATGCAAACCTTAAGCAAAACTTTTCAATGACAAATAAATTCGTTCTTATTGGGGTTGTCACCATTTTCAGCTTCTTTTTTAGAAATGATGTACTAGGCCAAAATGCAACAATTAAAGAAGAAATTAACTCAATTACTACATACCCATATTCCGATCCCAATCGCTTGCCATCTTTGGGGATTAATGATAAAGTTGGTGTCTACTATCCTTATTTTATTTTTGATGGTTATACAGACATAAGTGTAAGTAAAGACTGGAAAGTTGTTACGCTCGAGAATGATTATATTAAGGTAACTGTGCTTCCTGAAGTCGGAGGAAAAGTTATGGGAGCGATAGAAAAATCTACAGGTGAAGAATTTATCTATTTAAATCATGTTATGAAATTCAGGGCCATAGGTATTCGTGGCCCATGGACAAGCGGTGGAATCGAACACAACTTTGGCCTGGATTTGGGCCATGCTCCCTGGACTGCTTCTGATGTAGACTATGTCCTCAGAGAAAATGAAGACGGAAGTGTAAGCTGTGTGGTTGGCGGACTGGATTTGGCATCTCGATCACAATGGAGAGTAGATATCAGGTTGCCAAAAGATAAGGCTTATTTTGAAACAAGAAGCATGTGGTACAATCCTACTCCGCTTAACGATGCTTACCTATCTTGGGAAATTGCAGCGTATAAGGGAACCGATGATTTACAATTTTATTTTCCCGGCACAAATTACATCGGTCATAATGGAGATGTTCATTCATGGCCAATTGACCAAGGGGGGCATAATTTGTCGTTATACAAAGAAAATAATTTTGGGACAAGTAAATCTTATCATGTATCGGGTGTATTTCCAAATTGGTTCGGTGGATATTTTCATAATTCCAACTTTGGAAGTGGTCATTGGTCGTCGTATGATGATGCTCCAGGTAAAAAATTATGGATATGGTCTCTGGCCAGGGATGGCGCAATCTGGGAGGATTTACTGACAGATAACGATGGGCAATATATAGAAGCCCAATCAGGCATCAAGCTAAATCAGGCTCATCCTTGGAGTGGTTTTAATACTCCATATAACCAGCTTTTTATGCGGCCCTATTATACAGAAACGAAATCAGACTATTGGTTTCCTGTAAAAGCAACAGGAGGTATGGTAGCAGCTAACCCAAGCGGTACGCTAAATCTTCAATCTACCGGAAACGAACTGAAAATATCCTTTTGTCCAAATGAGGCAATTCACGATACTATTATTGTAAAAAGTGGTGATGAAATAATATTGTCAGAACTTATCCAATTACGCCCCATGCAAGTATTTAATAAAACCATCTCAAATGCCAATAGAGATGATATTATAAGTGTAAAGATCGGGCAAAATTTATTAGACTATACATCTGATTTAGAAGAAATAAAAATTGATCGGCCGACTTTCACGCCCTATGGCCAGGACTATACTTCTGCTGAGCATCTCTTCAGACAAGCAGAAGATATGTATAGCATGCGAGACTATCACAAAGCTATAAAATCCTATCAGGCTTGTTTGGCCAAAGAGCCAACCCATAGCAGGGCATTATCTAAGTTGGCCGAAATATATTACCGTCAGGCACAATATGAAAAAGGGCTTGCTTATTCGCGAAAAGCTTTGGAGAATAACACCTATAACTCGGAGGCAAATTTTATCCATGGAGTTTTACACAAAGCACTCGGTAATTTAACCATGGCGAAAGAGGCATTTAGCGTAGCGGCGAGATCCATGGAATATCGCTCGGCATCCTATGTTCAAATCTCAGGATTATATTTACAGACTGAAAATTACAACAAAGCATCTGAATATGCTCAAAAGGCTTTGGATTATAACCGATACAATATAGCAGCATATGAATTTTTATGTAGTGCATATCGAAAACTTAATGAGCTTGACAAAGCAAAAGAAACAATAAAGCAATTGTTGGACATTGATCCTCTCGATCATTATGCGCATTTTGAACAATACCTTTTAGAACCTTCTGATGAATCTTTATCAGCTTTTAAAAGTGCCATAAGAAATGAATTCCCGTTTGAAACCTATTTGGAAATTGCACTTGTATATGCTAATCAGGGGCAAAGCACAGAAGCCATAAAAGTACTTATGCAAGCACCTAAATATCCTATGGTTAGCTATTGGTTAGCTTATCTCAATAGAAATATTGATCAGGTTAAAAGTGAGCAATACCTGAAAGATGCCGTAGAATTATCACCTGAATTTGTATTTCCTTTCAGATTAGAATCAATACCTGTGCTCACCTGGGCAATGGAGAATAACCTTTCATGGAAAAACAAATATTATTTAGGTTTGATATATTGGAAAGCACTACAAACTGAAAAGTCAATAAATCTATTTGAGCAGTGTGGAGTTGAGCCTGATTATTCTATATTTTATATCTCGAGGGGCCGGTTATTGCAACGTGACGAATCAAAAATTGGTGCGCCAGGAAAAGATTTTGAACACGCTAAAAATCTGAACAAAAGTGAATGGCGAACATGGTATTATCTAAGTAATTATTACGAAAACATAGGTAATATTGATCGTCAGGTTGAAGTTTCCGAACAAATGTATAGTTTATTTCCAGATGTTTCAAATGTCAGTGTTATCTACGCTCAAGCATTGTTGAATGCAAATAAAACCAAGGAATGCTTGAAGGTACTGGCTGCAGTAAATGTAATGCCTGGAGAATTTGGAAATGCCGGACACGGCATCTATGAAAGAGCCAACCTTGCTATTGCATTGGAATTGCTTGATAAGAAAAAATATAAAAAGGCCATTTTATATTTAAATGACTCAAGACATTACCCTGAAAATCTTGGATCAGGTGCACCATACGAACCTGATTTTAGACTTCAAGATTATATGGCAGCATATTGTGAAAATCAACTTGGCAACAAAGAAGCTGAAGACAAGTACTACAAGCAAATAATCAACTATACCAGAGAACATTGGAGTGATCAAAGTAACATCTTGAATGCCTACATTTCAACAATTGTTCTAAAAGACCATAGAAAAGAAGATGAGGCAAAATCAAATATGGAGAGCTGGGAAAGCACACAAATATTTAGAAAAAACTGGGGAATTGCTGCGGGGATTTCTTCACAAAGTGCGCAATGGGTGATGGCAAAATATAATAATGATATAACTAAAGTAGAACAATTGGAATCTGGTGTTTTGAAAAATCATCGAAACAGCAAGTTTTCTATTCTTGTTCGAGCAATCAAAAAAATCGAAAAATAGTAAATTCCTTAATTGATTTGGGAATTTACTATGCAAAATAATAAGTCATAAAACCATGTTAGCCCAAGTATTAAATACAAATAAATAACAATATGAATAAGCTGAGTTTTTTAGTTTTGTCGTTGTGTGCAATAATGTTAAGTCAACATGGTTATTCCCAATCTATCGTTGCCTCTTTTGAAAATCAAAGTGACCTGCAAAATACACACGCCACCAATGGAGTTGATGTTTCTCGCTCTACTGATTTTGCAGCTTTAGGAGCCTATTCCTGTCAAGTAGTTTTTCCTGAAAATGGTGGGACATTTTACTTGGACAATATTGAGACTTCGTTTCTGGGAAATATTGAGGCCAGTAGTATCGATGTGCAAGAATCACTTTTATATTTTATATGGACTAATAAAAATTCCAGTATAAAAATACTACTGGAAGATTCTTTAGGTCATATGTATTCAAAGGATTACACATTAAATAAAGGTGCCAACCATATTCAGCTTTCCATTTCAGAAGCGCATTCAATTGATTTAATAAAGTTGAAATCTATTGGTGTTGCCTCCAAAAAGAATGATATTCTTTACATCGATTATGTAGCCTTTGACCAGCATCAGCCTGTATTGGAAAAATTTGGCCGATGGAGTGTAGAATACACCACTAAAATAGAAACCCCGCATTATCCATGGGGAACGGATTTTGTAAATGGACCAATCAAATCATATTCCATTTCTCCGGTTTTTGACGGCAGAGGGATCGTTGAATTAGCGCAGCGTCTTTATTTGGACTTTGATGTAACAACTATTGGAAGAAATGCAGGAGCGGAAAAATATGGTTATGGAGATTTTTATATGCGTCGTAGCCTAGGGCACGGAGGGGACAGCACTACACACAATCTTGCACATAACTACATTGCATCGGATTTACTTTTTAGCCCTGAGTTTGATGTAATCATCTGGCCCGGAATGCATAAATGGGAAAGCTTCCCTACGCAAGTGAGAAATGCAATATTAGAACGAGTGAAAGGTGGGACAGGCTTAATTCTTCTATTTCCGATTAGCGAAAATAATGGCTCAAGTCTATGGGATATTTCTCCCTTAAAAAGCCTTGAAGCAGCTAACTCTCAATCTAAAATAAAAGATGCTGAGATTTCTACATTGCCCAATAAATTGGACAAATCAAATTGGTCACAATCTAAACCACATTACATTACTAATGGAATAGCTTTCGAGACACTTCCTTTTGAGAATATGGGTATTTATCCATATCAAAATAACAATGGTGAAGTATTGCTGGAATCAAGGGAAGGAAATCCTGTTATGGCAGTAAGCAATTATGGAAAAGGAAGGGTCGTTGCCTTCGCCTACCCCGAAAGAGGGTTTCTGCCTAGAATGGATGATCCTTGGGAAACCAGACTCAATTATCCCTATTGGGAATATATGTGGTCAATGATAGCCAAATCAGTAGTTTGGGCGTCAAATAATGAACCGGATAATTTCATCAATAAAGTAGCAAGAAATCCTAAAGGTTTGAATGTTGATTTAACAAATAATTTGGAAAAGGCATCTCTTGTCGTACAGATTCTTGATGATTTCGGCATCGTTGAAAAAGATACTACTCTCTCTCTTAGTCCAAAACAAAATAGTGTGGATATTCCATTACAAAATGTGCTTGTCGGAGGGAATCATATTGTCAATTTATCTCTGAAAGGAGACAAAGGGACCTACGATTGGTATTCATACATGTTTCAAACAACTAAAATTGCAGAGATAATTTCTATAGACAATGATAAAACGGAAATACCCGTTGGAGAAAAGGTACAATCGAGCGTACTATTAAAGTCTGATGAATTTGTAGAAGGCAAGCTTACTTCCCGTCTATTTGACAATTATGATCGCCTCGTGGATGAGCATTCACAGGAAGTTTCATTTCAAGGAGAGAAGTCTGTTGACGTTACATTTAATTCTAAAAATATAATAACTAACCTGGGTAAATCAGAATATATTCTATCTATCAATGGCAACCAGGCAGATCATAAAGTAAAAGAACATTTCTTTTTACAACCGAGAATTTGGGATGATTACGATGTGACCATGTATCATTTTGGACCAAATCCTGTACCTGGAGTATGGCCCGCCATTGATCACCAACTTCAGGAATTAAATGTAACTACCCTGGCTGCCTATACGGTTTCAAACAGCAAGCATGCAAACTATAAAGTACAAGCTCAAACCCGAATTCAAGGTGTAGAATCTCCGGATAGAGGCCCTGATCTCGAATACTATGAAGACATGGTCAATAAGTATTTGGAAACTCACGACAAACATTTACTCATCAGAAAATATGGGCTGAAAGATACTGTTTTTCTAAATTCTGTTCGGAAAGATCTGACGAGCCAATTAAAAAAGTGGAAGAAATTTTCACCTTCGGCCTATTATATATATGAAGAACCTTCTATCACAAGATACGATGGGGCACTTGACCTTGATTTCTCTGAAATATCACTAAATGCCATGCGGGAGTGGCTCAAAAGGAAATATAGCTCCCTTCAAGAACTTAATGATCAATGGGGCACAGGCTTTGACAAATGGGAAGATGTTGTGCCGGATGACACATTTGAAGCACAAGAAAGAGGCAACTATTCTTCATGGGCCGATCACAGGTCCTTCATGGAAGTCTGCTGGGCTGATCTATTTAAATTTGTCAAAGAAATAGTTGATGAAGTAGATCCCGGAGGGTTAGTACAGTTATCGGGAACCCAGGCAACTAGTTCACACAACGGGTATGACTACAGCTTAATAAATCCATATGTTGGGCAAATGAACCCATATAACATTGATAACCAACTGGAGTATCATATGACCTTCAATCCCGAACTGAAAATATCTGGACAAGCAGGATATGGGGCTTTGGGCAAAGGTGTACTTTACGATTATTATCATCATTTGTTTTTAAAAGAAACCAGCGGCTCATATGTTTTTTGGCAGGTTTCGTCCATGAATCCCGATCTTCAAATTTGCCAGGCCGGTTCGGATATGAAAGATGGTTTTGACGAAATGCTAAAGCGAGGAATAGGTAGACTTATTAGTTCTTATGATCCTGAAAATGAAATGAAAGTGGCACTTCATTATTCTTATCCTAGTATTCATGCGACATGGATTGTTGATGGAAAAATAGTCAAAAAAACAGGTGATAATTTTAGTGAAACATTAAAACAAATGAACAGTAATCGAGATGGTTGGGTAAAGGCATTACACGACATGGGTGTAGGATTTAATTTTATTGCCTATAGCAATATCGAAGAAGGAGGACTCATTTCTAATGGATATAAAGTGCTTATCCTTCCAATGAGCTATGCCATCAGTGACAAGGAGGTTGAGAAGATTGAAAAATTTGTAGAGGATGGAGGGATTATTATTGCTGACGCACTTCCTGGAGTTATGGACAATCACACAAAATTCAGATCGAAACGGGCATTAGCCAATGTGTTTGGAATTAAGGCCAATGCTTTCACGAGAGAAGAGCTGATAACTCCGAGTGAGGAAATAAATTTAAAGGTAAAGAAAGCAGAAGTATTACTAAAGGAGAATAATAAATCAGAACTTTTATATAATGAATATGGAAAAGGATCGGCTTTTCTATTGAATTATTTTATGGATAATTATCCTGAAGAAAAGCTATCTGGAAATAATGATGCTTCCCTGGCGAAAATCAGAAAACTGTTTGAAAAGAAAAATCTTAGGTCAAGCATCAATTTAACAAAACTTACCGGCGAACCAGTTGGAGGAATAGAAAAGTATTCCTTTTCTGAAGATGGTAGTTCTACCAGATTGTTAGGTTTACTTCCTGGAAAAAATGGTGAAAATGAAGAAATCCAACTACATGTAGATCAACCTGTTAATTTGTATGACATCAGAAACAGGAAATATTTGGGCGAAGGAAAAGAATTTACACTAAGTCTTAAATCCTCTGTCCCAGAACTTTTTGGATTGGTTTCAGGAAAGATTTCTAATATCAAAGTAAACGCACCCTCCAGTATAAACCTTGGTGAAAAAATCGAACTGAATTTCGAACTATCTGGCACTGGAGTTTCTGATTTGAGATCTGTAGTCCGCATTGATGTAGTAAACCCCAATGGAAAAACAATGAGATATTATAGTAAAAATTGTGACATTTTAAATGGCTCAGGCTCATATGATTTTAATTTAGCTTTAAACGATCTTCCTGGTAAATGGAGCATTCAAATAACTGAAGTTATCAGTAATGTGAATAAAGAAATTTCTATAGATGTTAACTAAGGAAATCAAATAGTAGTCTTTGGCATGTGGGGTTTAAGTATTCAAGGATTTTTTTTATAGCAATAGGTATTTCATCTACACAAGGAAAACCAATATTACCTTACGTGAGGCCTCGAATTAGGGTTTAAATGCGGGAAGGTCTTATATTATTTTGTTTTATTAAAAAAACCAACTTACCAAATGGCTATTTAATTATAATTTGGATTCTAATAAGAAAATGCCTTACAAAATAAAGGAAGGCCTCCATTTTGTATTATTTTTAACAGTAAAAAGCTTTATTTGTTAAAGGAAAAAATGAATATTTCTCAATCATCACTCATTTAAAATGGGTTACATAGAATTTTATAAGGCAAAAGATTCTCGAATTTGGGATGAGTTTAGAGCAGGTAATTCAAATGCCTTTGAAATAATTTATGAACGTCATATTAGCATTTTGGCAAATTATGGAAGAAGGATAAGTTCTGATGATGATATGGTTAAGGATGCCATCCACGATTTGTTTATTGATCTATGGAGTAAAAAATCTAATCTTGGTCCTACAGATTCAATTAAGTATTATTTATTAAAAGCTTACCGAAGAAACCTCGTTAAAAAAATTATCGATTCTAAAAAGCTTGACTCTAATCACGAAACAAGTATAAACTATGAAGGAACTTTTGAGCTTTCTCACGAATTTAAAATAATTGATCAAGAGATAGAAGAAGAAAATTTATCCAAACTCAAAAAATCATTGGAAGAATTGCCTCCACGATTAAAAGAAGCACTTTTTCTAAAATTTTATAGTGGTTTGAACTACACGGAAATTTCTGTAATTTTAGAAGTTAACCAACAATCTTCATACAATATGATTTTTAAAGGACTACAAATTCTTAAAGAAAAAATGAGTATAAACTCAACAATAATTTGCCTTTTAATGATCAATAAAATTGTTTGGTAAAAAAAAGATAATTTTTTAGAGTAGATTTCCTATCCCGTCCTCCTTATTATTTAAATAGCATTTTAAATACCTAATAATGAATTTTGAAAATTATAAATTGAATGATTTTCTCATGGATGAGTCATTTCATCATTATGCAAGAAAACCTAATAGTGATGATGGCAAATTTTGGGATGCTTGGCTAAAAGATCATCCTGAAAATCAAATTGATGCTAAAGAAGCAAATAAAATTATCAATGCTATTTCTTTTGAAGACCTTAGTTTTGATGTTAATGAAATCACCTCAGTCTGGGAAAAAATCAAAGAAGATACAATCAAGCAGCCTGCCACGAGACAAAGTAACAAATCATCCCAATTATTTTCCTGGAAATTTGTAAAAGTGGCGGCTGTAATATTGCCATTTCTAATAGCATCAATATTATTTGCATTTTACCGAACTGAATCGAAAATTGAGATATCAAATGCTAGTGAACTAATTGTAAAGAAAATCCCCAAAGGACAAAAACTAACTGTTTTTCTATCTGATGGGTCCAAAGTAATACTAAACTCTGAAAGTAAAATATCTTACCTCAAACCTTTTGAGGAACATCAAAGAATGATAGCACTTGAAGGTGAAGCCTTTTTTGAAGTGGCTCCGGATATAAACAAGCCATTTATTGTAAAATCAGAAAATTTAATAACTAAAGTGCTTGGCACCTCCTTTAACATCAAAGCGTATCCTTCTGACAAATGTGTGAATGTTGCTGTAAAAACAGGGAAAGTTTCAATAGAAACCCCAAACAGTAAAAATGATGCCGAAGGAAATTTAATATTACTTCACCCAACTGAAATGGTAACTTTCAACAAGATGAAAAACTCTACGAGGGTTTCAGAATTTGATCCCCAAAAAGAATTTGATTGGAGCAAAGGCATTCTTCATTTTGATAATGCTACCATGAAAGAATTCGTAAGTACACTTGAAAGGTGGTATGATGTTGAGATTAGTGTAAAAAGAAAGCAGCCTATTGCAAAAGGTATCGTTGGTACCTTTTCAAATCAAACTTTAGAAGAAATATTGATGGGCACTGGAGAGTCATCAGAATTTGAATTTGAATTTATAGGAAATGGAAAAATTTTAATTAAATAAAAATAATCATGAAAAATAATACCAGTTAAAAAAAAGCCGACTAAGAGCCGGCTAATCCCTATTCTCAACTGAGTTCAAAAGTCATTGGCGTGAGATAGACTCACTTGAGAATGTCAAAATTATTGTTAAACCAAATTGTTCAACAAAACTTTACAAAGTTATGAGATTAATAGTACTTAGACAAATTGTGACCATGTCAAAATTTGCGTTTTATTCATTGGCACTACAATGCATGTTTGCTGGAATACTGTTGGCAGAAGATGCAATAAGCCAAAAATCAAGCATTGAAGACATTTATGTCAGTATTAAGCAAGAAGAAACTACTTTAAAAGAAGTTTTCAGTAAGCTTGAAAGTCAGACTAAATTCAATTTTAGTTATAACAAAGGAATAATTGATTTGGATGAAAAAGTATCCACTGAAAAGGGAGAGGAATCACTTGGAAATTTCCTGAGGCATTTAGCAAAAGTGACCAAGCTAAATTTTAAACGAATAGACAACAACATCTTTGTTAGCAAAAGAAAGATGCTACAACCTTCGGTTTCTGAGACCATCCACTTTAATGGTTTTGAGCAGGGCATTACCATCACCGGAAAAGTAACTTCTGCTGAAGACGCAGATGGCCTACCAGGTGTAAATGTAATTGTACAAGGAACTGCTCAAGGTACAGTATCTGATGTAGAAGGTAATTTTAAGCTTGATGTCCCTAGTGAAGAAGCAGTTTTGGTTTTTAGTTCTGTTGGCTATGTTCAAGAAGAAATATTGGTAGGAAGTCAAACAATTATCAATATGAATATGACTGTTGATATTACCTCACTTGAAGAAATAGTCGTAGTAGGATATGGAACGCAAAAGAAAGCTAATGTAACCGGGGCCACCACCACAGTGAAAATGGATGAAGTGTTGGCCAACAGGCCTTTGACAAATCCAATACTTGCATTGCAAGGTGCTGTTCCAGGCTTGCAAATTACAACCAGTTCAGGACAACCAGGTGATCAAGGATTAGGAGTTGTAATTCGTGGTACTACTTCTATCAATGGAGGTGCTCCACTTATTCTTATGAACAATGTTCCTGTTTCTGCAGAAGATATTAATCCTCAGGATGTAGAATCGGTAACAGTTTTGAAAGATGCAGCAGCGACATCTATTTATGGAGCAAGAGCCGCATTTGGAGTAATCTTGATTACCACAAAAGGTGGCGGAAAAAATCAACCTATTAAATTTAACTATTCAAATACTTTTAGTTTTCAAAGGCCTGAAGACATTCCCGAAAAAGCCACTACTTACGATTTTATTAATGCACTAAATACTTGGGGAACAAATCCATTTTGGACAGGTCAAGATATTCCGGCATGGCTTGGTTTTTTAGAAGAGTACAAAACAAATCCATCGATGTACCCTGATGGCTATGCGATGTTAGATGGATTGAGATACCCTTTGGTAGAAACTGACCTAATCGGCGAATGGCTGAATGATCCGGGATTTGCACAAATTCATAACTTTAATTTTAGTGGAGGAAGTGACAAAATCACTTATAGAGTATCTGCTGGATACAGCAACGAAGATGGAATTATCATCACCAGAAATGACAGTTATGTTAAGTATAATTTAAATGCATCATTAAGCGCTGATCTTACTTCTAAACTTAATTCTACAACAAATGTCATTTATAGAAACAGTACCAGAAAAGCTCCTTTAGGAAGCTATGGCAATGCCATAAGTTTTAATACATATACCCCCGCAAGCGGAAATCATGTGTTTGATGATGGAACCGAGGTACCTTACTTTACTCCGGCAAATATGGAGCAAATAAAAGTGCCGCGAAAATTCTTACAAGACAATATCAGGTTTTTTGAAAAACTGACATACAATCTTATTGAAGGACTGGATATCACTGGAGAATTTACATTTGAAAAAAGGAATAGAGATGATATTAGCAGTGACAATCAAGTGTTGACAGTAAATCCTGAACGCTTTACGCTTAACGCAGTAAATCCTGTCAATACATTCTATAGAAGATCGTACACAAAAAATGTCTATACTGCATTTAACCTATATGCTAAATACAGTAAAAGTATTAATGAGCATAATTTTGGACTTATGGCAGGATTGAATAGAGAGAACAGTGAAGCGGAAACCTTTTGGGTAAGAAAAACTAACTTAATCAATGTTGATTTACCTTCAATTTCTGGTGCCACAGGAACACTAACCTCAGATGATGGATTTGGTGAATGGTCTGTTCTGGGATACTTTGGACGATTTAATTACAATTACAAAGAAAAATATTTTATAGAAGCAAATGGCAGATACGACGGCTCTTCAAGATTTAGACAAGAAGATCGTTTTGGATTTTTCCCATCTATTTCGGCCGGTTGGCAGTTGGGCCGCGAGTCCTTTATGGAATCACTGGGAGTAATTTCTGACCTTAAATTAAGAACGTCATGGGGTGAGGTAGGAAATCAAAATACACTAAATCTGTATCCTGCAATACCGGGGATGGCCGTTCGAAATGTAAGTTGGTTAAATGAAAGCGCAGGTATACCATATGTAAGCTTAGACATTCCAAATCTGGTAAGTTCTGGTTTTACATGGGAGCGTGTAAAAACATTAAACTTTGGAATGGATTTGGCGATGATTGATCATAAACTTAACACATCTGTGGATATCTTTAGACGAGAAACACTAGGGATGATAGCACCGGGAGCTGAACTGCCAGCAGTTTTAGGAGCGCGGGCTCCTACAGAAAATGCAGCAGACTTACTTGTGAATGGGTGGGAACTTGAGATATCATGGAATGATAGAATAAATGATTTCACTTATAACATTGGTTTTACCTTATCTGACAATCAAGGAGAGATCACAAAATTTGATAATCCGGCAGGATTGTTAAGCCAGTTCTATGAAGGTCAGAAATTAGGAGAAATTTGGGGCTATACAACGGATGGATACTATACAAACGATGATTTTGAAGATGGTAGTTTGGATGATGACCTAATAGGAGGCACGCTTAAGCAGGGAATTCCGACTTGGGAAGGAAGAAATCAAAATCCGGGCGATATAAAGTTTATTGACCGAAATGGAGATGGTCTGATCACTGATGGTAACCGAACACTTGAAGATCCGGGAGACAGAACAATAATTGGAAACTCTACACGACGATACCAATATGGTTTATTTGGAAATGCCGCATTTAAAAATTTTGATTTTTCATTTTTATTGAATGGCATTGGCAAAAGAGACTTATGGCAAAATAATGGCGTTCGTTTCCCATATAACAACGAGTTTCAGGTTGTTTATTCGTCTCAGTTGGACTACTGGACTGCTGAAAATACAGATGGTTACTTTCCAAGAAATTATTCTCTTGGAGGTGTTAACTACGGTATTAGTAGGAGTACTCAAACAAAATACATGCTAAATGGAGCCTATTTGAGAATAAAAAATATCACGCTTGGATATACACTTCCTGAAACAATTTCCAACAAGATGAGGATTGAGTCACTTCGCGTATATGTAGCAGGAGAAAATATACTCGATTTCAATGATTATCCTGATGGGATAAATACAGAGCTTTCCAATAAGTCGAATGGAGCAACCTATCCTTATATGAAAAGCTTTTCTGTTGGTTTAAACTTAACTTTCTAAATTTAAGGACATGAAAAAATTATATATAATATTAACTGCATCATTGCTCCTTATATTCAACGGGTGTAATGAAGATTTTTTAGATAAACTGCCAAAAGACCAATTGACGGAAGCAACAACCTTCACTACAAATACGAATTTTGAAACTTATATATGGTCTTTGTACAATACTTTCCCTGGGTACTGGGATCATATTTCGATTTTTCGTGAAAGAGGAAGTGACCTTATGGTAAATAATAGCGGTACACAGGGCGATCCATTACTTTGGCAATTGAAAACAGTACCTTCAGCTTCGAGCACCTGGACTAATGCTTTTGAGGAAATTAAGCGTGCCAATCTAATGCTAGATAACATTGAAAACGGCCAGTTAACAGATGATCAGAAAACCCACTGGAAATCTGTTGGCTATTTTTTCAGGGCTTACCAGTATGTTAGTTTGATTGCTACATATGGGGATGTGCCCTGGATTGATCGGGTACTTACCGAAGTTGATGAAGATGCTTTATATGGGCCCAGAACACCAAGAGACGAGGTAACAAAAAATGTGTTGGATGATTTAATTTGGGCAGAGGCTAATATAAATCCTAATGGAAACGGTCCAAACACTATCAATACTAATGTAGTTCGTGCATTAATATCTCGTTTTGGCTTGTATGAAGGTACTTGGCGAAAGTATCATGGACTTGGAGGAGAGACTCAATATCTACAAGCCAGTGGCGATGCCAGTGAAAAACTTATCGCAGATAATCCAACTCTGCATCCAAACTATGACATGGTATTTAACAGCGAATCATTAAAAGGCGTTAAAGGGGTACTTTTGTACAAAGCGTACGAATTCGGAATATTAAACGGTAGATTCTCTCATTGGAACAGGAGCTCGATCGGACATGAAGATCTGACAAAAAAAGCATTGGATCAATATCTGTGTACTGATGGCGAGACCATTCATACCAGTCCGCTTTTTGATGGCGAACAAGATGCATATGACGAATTCAGGAATCGTGATCGTCGATTGTATTTTAACACTCCCCCACCATTTAGAGTGGATACAGGTGGAAAAAATCAGTTAACATGGGAATACGATGCTGATCCTAAAAGTAGGGAGTATATTGACCTAATGGAAACGCTATCAGATGGTACTCATAAGACTTTACCTGTTATTAATTGGAGAGGACTTGTTGTAAGGACATCACCTCATTTCAGGAAGTTTAATGAAGGTCATGGATTTAATGTTACTTATTCCGGTTATGCTTTTTATAAATATTATAATAAAATCAGCAGGCTGCAAAACCGCGATTCGCATGATGCACCAATATTCAGAATGGGCGAAGTACTATTAAATTATGCAGAGGTAATGTATGAGTTAGGTCAGTTCACTCAAGATATTGCTGATTTGACCATCAACAAACTAAGAGAGAGAGGAAACGTCGCTCCATTAAACCTTGCCAATATCCCAGCGGATCCAACAATAGATGCTGATATCGCACCAGAATTGTGGGAAATCAGAAGAGAAAGAGGTATTGAGTTTTTAGCTGAAGGATTAGGAAGAGTTTTTGATATCAAAAGGTGGAAAAAATTGGTTGAGTATGGAGCTGATGAAAAGCTTGGCCGTTGGGTAAAAAATTCAGATTATAATAATAAACTGCCAATTCAGGGAGGTGCCGATGAAGGATACGTTTCTCCATTTGGAGTACCACCGGGAGTTCCTGAACATTACTATTTGGAACCCATTCCATCTGACCAAATAGTTTTGAATCCACAGATAGTACAAAATCCAGGTTGGCCCGCAAATTAATAGTTTAATATTAGGATGCTTATAAAGGAGTGGGATGGTTTAATCTCACTCCTTTATATTACAACTTTTATAACAACGATTCTTTACTTTTATATTCTCAGTAATCATTTATCAAGTCAATAAATAATGGTTAAAAAACAGAGTTTTTATACACCTATTTTACTAATTATAATATTTCTTCATTTAACATCTTATCCTCTAAAAGCTGAAAAACCAAATCTAATTATTTTCCTTGTCGATGATCTGGGCTGGAAGGATGTGGG
>CAYREN010000078.1:0-15990 GCA_964423255.1 uncultured Roseivirgaceae bacterium
TTAGCTTTATTACTTCTTGCTGTAAATCCAATACAATATCTGCGAGTTTTTTTAAGGTAAATTCGTCTTCATCTTCCGGGTCAGGAAGTTCCATACTGATAAACGCTTTAGCTTCCCATATATCTACAATATCACTGCCTTTAATGTCATATGCACTATATTGTCGATTGTCTGAAGCAAAGCAAAAGAGTTCTGGATTATCAGCATATTTAAATACTCGTTTATAAACAACACCCTCATCTTGGGTTACCAGTATATATGTTTTGCCATTTTTAAGATTGGTTGCGCTTTCTACAAATTGTCCGATGACAATTGTGCCACTCTTTAACGGCAACATTGAGTCTCCACTGATTTCGAAAGCGCGGTAGGTCGCATTTTCGGGCAACATTGGTAATTGAAATTTTGGTAACTCCTCAATGTATTCCGGATCGGCGTAGCCATTTAGATATCCGGCAGCAGCCTTTTGGGGCACCAACTCAATATTTTCCCGGTCATTTTTATCTACCGTTATTGACAATACTCGCAGATTGTTTTTTGCTCTCTGAATGTTGTGTTCATTAGGAGCTAAGTTGTTTTCTGTAGCCAGATTTTCGCCAATTAATTGATCTACTGACAAACTAAAAATTTCAGCGAATTTCAGCAAATTGCTGATTCTTGGATCTGCCCTGCCTTCCTCATATGCTCCAAGCAACGACCTTTTTATTCCAATTTGTTGGGCCATTTGCTCTTGGGTAAGGCTAATTTTTTTTCTTAAAAATTTTAGATTATCGCTTATCAAACTCATTGTGCACTATTGTATTTTATATTTGAAGCAATTATTTTTTTACCCTGTTTCTCTAAATCTAACTATGTAAGCTATTGATTTATGGGGTAATTAATTATTGATATACTTGTGTTAGGTTTTAAATATTACGAAGTCCTCAATTCTTTGCCTATCTCTTTTTATCGAAAACAAATTTTGATGATAATAATTATTTACACTGCGAACATCCTTTAACCTGGTCTTTATTTCTTCCACTACTTCCATTAATGTTTTGTCTCCTTCCACCAAAGCATATCCATAAAAATTATCGTCTAAGAATCCGTTAGTAAAAAATTTTACCTGGCATTTTCCTGATTTCAACTTTTTGCTTTCTATTTTTATCTGCAAACCATCATACCTTTCATTGTAAGTTCCCCACATCTTTGCCACGATTTAATCCTTAATAGTGCTTTTATCTTTATTATATTACTATAAATATTAGTAATATTGCCTATAAATTTAGTAAAAAGGATTTTATATACAAACGATAACTAAAAAAATTAGTTAATTATTTCGCATGATCAGAAGTGACGGAAGATATATACTGCACATGGATCTGGATGCATTTTTTGTATCGGTAGAGTGTTTGCGTGATAGCAGGCTCTATGACAAACCGTTGATCATTGGAGGAAAAAGCAATCGAGGAGTTGTAGCAGCTTGTAGTTATGAGACGAGAAGATTTGGCGTACATTCTGCGATGCCCATGAAGTTGGCCCTACAACTATGCCCTGATGCCATCGTGATTTCGGGCGATGCCGAAGCTTACAGCAGGCATTCTAAAATTGTGACTGAGATTATTCGTGAGCAAGCCCCGTTATTTGAGAAGTCTTCCATAGATGAGTTTTATCTGGACTTGAGTGGCATGGATAAATTTTTTGGTTGTTACAAATGGTCGGGTGAATTGCGACATAAAATCATGAAAGAAACTCATCTTCCCATCTCTATGGGATTGGCTGTCAATAAGCTGGTGTCAAAAGTTGCTACCGGAGAATGCAAGCCCAATGGTCAGAAACAAATTCAAAATGGAGATGAGGAGACTTTTCTGGCTCCGCTTTCTATCCGGAAAATTCCGATGATAGGAAGAAAAACGGCAGACTTTTTTTACGAAATGGGTGTGACCAAGGTAAAAACACTTCGTGAAATGCCAGTTGGTATGCTGGAAGCTGCATTTGGTAAAAATGGACGTATCATCTGGAACAAAGCCCATGGCATAGACAATAGCCCCGTAGTGCCTTTTGTAGAGCGAAAATCAATATCAACAGAAAGCACTTTTGAAACTGACAGCATTGATGTAAAAAAGATGAAATCTATACTTACCGCTATGGTTGAGAAGCTGGCGTTTAAGTTGAGAAGCGAAAAAAAGCTTTGCGCCTGCATTGCAGTAAAAATTCGTTATTCAGACTTTGAAACTACAAGTAAGCAATTGCACATCTTACACACCTCTTCAGACAAAGTGTTGATCGATAAAGCTTTGGGACTTTTTGATAGATTATACGCTAGGCGAATTCTGATACGATTGATAGGAATCAGGCTCAGTAAGCTGGCGTATGGCAATTACCAGATCAACTTGTTTGAGGATACCGGAGAGGAGATTAGCCTCTTTGAGGCTACTGACAGAATTAAAACCAAATATGGGGCAGGATCACTTATGCGGGCCTCAACCCTAGATGCCGGATCGAGGTTAAGATACGACTTCAGTTCATTTTCAGGGTAGACTTACCTTGGTGATTTTAAAAGTCTTGACAGTAAAACTTTTATTGCCAAAAGCCCAATGTTTTTCAGGAAGCTAATAAAAAAGGCTAAAGCCGCTTTAGGTATCTTTAAGAAGTAGCCTCGCTAGGAATCGAACCTAGATCTAGAGTTTAGGAAACTCCTATTCTATCCATTGAACTACGAGGCCATGAAATTGGATCGCAAAAATAATTAAAAAATATTCCTAATGGCTAATTGTAAACCTTTAAATTATTTTAGGTGTTCGAGTATTTTATTGCAATAATAATTTAATCTATCTTTCTTTGCGACGGTAAAAAAAAATTGAAGACTCATTTGGAAAAGCATCTTGAAATTTTGGCTTATGAAAGGCCAATTGTCTTTATAATAATTATAGTTTGATTTTCTACCGTTTGTAAATAAAAAAAAGAAATAAGATTATTGAAATGTACTTTGCTTAAAGGAGTGCTTTTTTGAATATAAAAATATGAGCAGAAATTTAAAACTCGGCATTTTTGGTTTTGGTGTTGTTGGTCAAGGTCTTTACCATGTGCTGGAAGAAACAAAGGGAATTAAAGCTGAGATACTAAAAATATGCATAAAAGATCCAAACAAAGAAAGGACTTTGCCTCAAAAGTATTTCACATATAAAAAGGAAGACATACTTGAAAACCCAAAGGTTGATGTCGTACTAGAATTAATTGATGACCCTGTTGCAGCATTTGAAATTGTTAGTACAGCTTTGAAAAATGGTAAAGCTGTAGTGACAGCAAATAAAAAAATGGTTGCAGATCATATGACAGAGCTGCACGAGCTACAGAAAAAATACAATACTCCATTGTTGTATGAAGGGGCATGTTGTGCAAGTATTCCTATTATTAGAAATCTTGAAGAATATTATGACAACGATTTGTTGAGTGCTGTGGAGGGTATTTTCAATGGTTCTACAAATTATATTCTCACTAAGGTTTTTTCGGAACAAGTATCATTTGATGAAGCACTTGCTGAAGCCCAGGAACTGGGGTACGCAGAAACTGATCCTACCTTGGATGTTGGTGGATTTGATGCTAAATACAAACTTTGTATTATTCTTGCCCATGCTTTTGGGTTATTTGTAAACCCAGATGATATTTTTAATTATGGCATTCAGAATATTTCTGAATTTGATATTAAAATTGCTCGTGAAAAAGGATATAAAATCAAGCTGGTTGCAAAAAGCCGCAAAATTGAAGAGAAGGTTATTGCCATGGTTATTCCACAATTTGTGAGTGAAAAAAGTGAGCTTTACAAAGTTGAGCGAGAGTTTAACGGTATTATCGTTGAAGGGGCATTTTCAGAGCATCAAGTTTTTATTGGTAAAGGAGCAGGTGGTTACCCAACAGGATCTGCCGTTCTTTCAGATATTTCTGCTCTTACCTATAATTATATGTATGAATATAAAAAATCCAGGCAAGCGTCTAATCTAAAGTTAGGATCAGATTTTGAAATTGATATTTACCTACGATTTAATAATTCTGATAATATTGACAAGAGTATTTTTATTTTGATTCTTGAGGAATTTAAAACTTTAGAAAATCAATACATTATTGGGAGAGTAAATTTTTCAAACCTTATTGATGCTGAATGGTTACAAAGTCCGGAAGTAAATTTGATTTTATTGGAGAATGAAAATTTTAACCACAACTAAAGTTTGAAAGATTATAGTGGGAATTAGTTATGGAGATTTAATATATTTTACTAATTCCAATGAGAACAAAATAAAAATATACACGCCCAAGTTGAGCTTTTATTTTATCTCGCTAGTATATTTTTGGTTCCAGATAGTTTGGGTAAATTTTTAAATGTTGCTTTTTAACTGCTTTAAATATCATTTTTTTTAATTTTTCTATGTTATTTTTTTGAGTGGCAGAGATATAGACAATATTTTTTTTGTTGCCATTCATTAATCCCTTCGATTCAAAATATTTATGCATATCTCCTTCGAATTCAATACTTTCTTCAGATTTTATCTGATCTATTTTATTATATACTATAATTTGTGGTTTTTCACCAGCACCCAATTCAGACAGCGTTTGGTTTACAACTTCCATTTGTTCTATATATAATGGATGTGAAAAATCTACTATATGGAGTAGAATATCTGATTCTGCTACTTCGTCAAGTGTCGATTTAAATGATTCGATTAAATGGTGTGGCAACTTTCTTATAAATCCAACAGTATCAGATAGTAGAAAAGGGATGTGATTTATTACAACTTTTCGTACTGTGGCATCAACAGTGGCAAAAAGTTTATTCTCAACATGTACTTTTGTCTTTGATAGCAAAGTCATGAGAGTTGATTTCCCAACATTTGTGTACCCAACTAATGCGACTCGTACAATTTTTGATCTTGATTTACGCTGGGTAGCACTCTGTTTATTGATCTTCTCAAGCCTTCCTTTCAGGACGTTGATCTGATTTCTGATGTTCCTCTTATCAGTCTCTATTTCTTTTTCTCCTGCTCCGCCTCTTGTTCCTGTTCCTCCTCTTTGCCTTTCCAGATGTGTCCACATACGGGTAAGTCTCGGCATCAAATATTGATATCGTGCCAACTCTACTTGAGTTTTTGACTGCGCTGTTTGGGCTCTTTTCAAAAATATGTCAAGTATTAAAAGGCTTCTGTCATAAATTCTACATTTAAATACAGATTCAAGATTTCTTAATTGAGATGGCGACAAATCGTCGTCAAATATTACCAGATCAATTCCAAATGATCTGACATATTCTTTTATTTCATCTACCTTACCTTTTCCCAAGTATAACCCAGGAATTGGTTTGTGTAATTTTTGGGTATATCTTTTTACTATTTGCAATCCGAGAGTTTTGGCCAAAAACTCTAATTCATCAAGATATTCATTAATTCTGTTAGATTCCAAAGTAGAAAATGAAGCGGCCACTAGAACTGCTTTTTCTTTTTTTTTCTTTGTTGATAATGTTTCTCCCATTTAGCGTTCTTAATTTTTTATTAAAAAGGTTCAATTCTAATCCAAATAATACTTGAATGCTTTAGATTGTTAAAAATGCCGATTTTAACTTTAGAATTAGGCATTAATTTTTTTATTTTCGCCCTTAATTTAAAACTTAGAGTTTATTCTTACCACACTGGCTTGGCCACCATGAAAATTGCAATTGTATTAAATACTTCCTGGAATATTTATAATTTTAGAAAAGGCCTTGTTAGCGCCCTAATAGACAAAGGTAATCAAGTTATTACTATTGCTCCAAAAGATAATTACACTCATAAACTTTCAGAATTAGGATGTGAACATCACTCTGTGAAAATGGACAGCAGAGGGGCAAATCCTATAAAGGATTTTCTTTTGATTTTGGAATTGTATTGGATTTACAAAAAAGTTAAACCAGACATTATACTTCATTATACTATTAAACCCAATATATACGGCACAATTGCTGCCAACTTTTTAGGAATTCCCGTTGTAAATAATGTATGTGGCCTAGGAACGATTTTCTTAAAAGATAATTTGGTCTCAAAATTTGCTATTGCTTTATATAAAATAGCATTTCGATTTCCAAAAAAGATATTTTTTCAAAATGATGAAGACAGAAAATTGTTTGTAAAAAGAAAATTAGTTTCAGAAAATATAAGTGATTTATTACCAGGCTCTGGAATTAACGTTAACAATTTTTCCTCAAAATACCTCCAAACAGATAATAAACAATTTACCTTTTTGTTAATATCAAGACTTATTTATGACAAAGGAATTGTAGAATATATTGATGCCATTGATAAGTTGAAACAAGAAGGAATTGAAGCTAATTTTCAGCTGCTAGGACCTATTGATGAAAAACACAAACGAGGTATCCCTTCGAAAATGGTTCAACAGTGGGTCGAAAAGAATCAGGTTGAATATTTGGGTAGAACTGAAGATGTAAAATACTTTATTGAAAAAGCAGATTGTATTGTACTGCCTTCATATCGTGAAGGTACACCCAGAACATTATTGGAAGCGGCAAGCATGTCTAAACCCATAGTGGCTACCGACGTCCCAGGGTGCAACAATGTTGTAAAAGATGGAAAAAATGGCTACTTGTGTAAGCTTAAAGATTCTTCAGACCTGGCTCAAAAAATGAAAATGATGTATTCCCTTCAAGCTCCGGCTCGATCAGAAATGGGCAACTACGGCTTAAATTATGTAAGGCAAAATTTTTGTGAAAATATTGTAATCAAAAAATACCTTTCTACGATTGATCAAATCAATCAATAACAGATGGAAATAATAGAAACTGGGATTAAGGGTCTTATCGAGATAATTCCAAAAGTGTTGCAGGATGATAGAGGGTGGTTTATGGAATCCTATAATCAAGAAACATTTCAGTCGTTTAACTTGAACATAGATTTTGTTCAGGACAATCTTTCGTTTTCAAGGGCTGGGGTTATGAGAGGGTTGCATTTTCAAAGAGCACCATTTAGTCAGGGTAAGTTAGTTAAAGTTATAAAAGGGGAAGTTTTGGATATTGCTGTTGATATCCGTCCTGATTCACCAACCATTGGGCAGCATTATAAAGTGCTCCTCTCTGGCAAAAAGCAGAACTTGTTTTTTATACCAGCAGGATTTGCACATGGATTTGTCGCCATGCAAGATTCTTACTTATTTTATAAGTGCACTAAAACTTATAATAGAGATTATGATTCCGGAATCGCATTTGATGACCTCGAATTAAATATAGACTGGGAAATGGATTCTTTGATAATTTCTGAAAAGGACAGAAACCTTCAATCTTTCCAGACATATAAATCTTTAATAGGATTGTGATAATGCAATAATATTTATCTTTGTCACAAAAAACATCTTGAAGAAACGCTTTTACTATACTTTATTATTCTTGATTGTAGGCACTTTTCTATTGTCTTGCAAGTCCTACAAATATCATATCATGTTTAAGTTAGATGAGGAGCAAGATTTATCCTATATATCTTCTGAAATAACTGTAATTGAAAAAAGTTATGTCATTCAGCCTGATGATATACTGGAGCTTAGAGTTTATACAAATAAAGGTGAGCGCATCATTGATCCAAATTACGAACTGCAAATTCTTCAAAATCAAAATCGTAAGGAAGAAGACAAGCCGAATTTTTTAGTACAGGAAGACGGATCAGTAAAATTTCCTATGATTGGTCAAGTAAAAATCAGCGGAATGAATATTATTGAAGCAGAGAAATATCTTGCATTGAAATATGATGAGTACTATAAAGACGCCTTTGTAACACTTAAATATCTTAATAAAAGGGTTGTTGTGCTTGGAGCTCCAGGAGGGCAGGTTATTCCAATAAATAATGAAAACACTTCTATTATTGAGGTTGTTGCGTTAGCTGGAGGGATTGATAGCAATGGAAAGGCTCATAATCTTAGACTGATAAGAGGAGATCTTCATAATCCCAAGGTTTTTTTAATTGATTTGAGTACCATTGAAGGCATGCGAAGCTCAATGATGGCTGCTTTGCCCGGAGATATCATTTATATCGAGCCAAGAGTAAAAGCCGTAACAGAAGGGGCTAAAGATTTTCTTACGATATTTTCAATATTTGTTAGTGCTATTACATTATATTATTTGGTAATTAATGTTAACAATTAATTAGAGTTGGTGATTAATCAGGAATTTAAAAATATCGGTGACAACAGAAGTTCCTTTGAGAGCATTGATATTGATAAGTTTAAGAGTGTTTTTTTGAAAAGTCTTTTTATTATCATTTTTTTAATAGTCTCTTCCATCAGTATTTCCACAATTGCAATTAGGTATACTAAACAATTATTTCAGTCAAGTTCTACTTTACAGCTTGATATAAAAAGTGAAGCAAAAGTATTGGGATTCAAGAGTTTTGATGAGGATATAAATAATTTGGCTCGGGAGATAGAAATAATAAAATCTAAATTATTCTTGAATAATGTTGCTGAGGCATTGGATTATAAGGTGAGTTATTTCCAATATGGAGATATACTTTATGAAGAAAGATATTATAACTCGCCTTTCAATGTTAATTCAATTAATTGTGCCGCTTCATTATTTAATACTCCAATAGATTTGGAAATTTTAAATAGTAATTCTTATAAGTTGACCTATAACTATGAAGGGAACATTATTGAAGAAAAGTTTGATTTCGATGATACAATTTCCACAAATGGCCTCAATATTTCTGTTGCTATTAATTCTGCTTATGATTCAAATACAGAAAATAGATATTTTTTTACATTAAATACCCACAGAAGCATTTTAAATTATATTGGTAGAAACTTGACTGTAGAGCCATTAGATTTTAAGGCAAAAACAATCACAATTTCGTTTAAAGATCATAACAAGCAAAAAGCACGAGATATTGTTCATGCCATCGACACATTATACATCTACTACACTCAGTTAGAAAAAAATAAAGCTAACAAGCAAAAAATTGATTTTTTAGATAAACAACTCAGCCAAACAGAAGAAAAATTGACAGAGTTAGAAGATTATTTTGAAAATTTCACTATTGAAAATAAAACTACTGATCTTGGAAAAAACCTGTCAAGAACAATATTTTTATTAGAGCAATTGGACTCTCAACAATTTTCAAATCAGCAGAAAATTGAATTCTATAATGACGCTTATAATAAGATTATTACTGACAATGAAGAGAATTGGAATCTTACCGAATTGAGTGAATTTCCTGACGATATAAATAAAGAATATGAAAGGCTAAATACGCTGCTCCATGAACAAGCAATTTTACTGAATTCTTATAATGAAAATACCTTAGCCTACAAGAAAATTAATCAGGAGATATCTTTTTTGAAGGATCAATTGGTTAAGTATATAGAATCATATAGGAATGAATTACTCGAATCGAATAAAAAATTGAAGAATAAAAGGAAACAGCTTGAAGCAGAATTTGTTGAGCTTCCTTCAAAAAGTACAGAGTATAGCAAAACAGAGAGGTATTATGGATTGTACGAAGAATTTTATCTTTCTCTGATGCAGAGCAAAGCCGAGTTTGAACTTGCTCAGGCAGGCACCGTAAATGACTATAAAATTTTATCTTCGGCTTCTTTACCATCAAAACCTATATCGCCAAATAAAATAATTTATTACGCAATTGGTATTGTGGCGGGTCTATTCATTAGTTTTATGTTGGTCGGAATAAGATATTTAGTTCACAATAAAATAGCAAGTCGTCACGAGTTAGAATCATTATCTTCTGCATTTGTTCTGGGCACAATACCATTTTATAAAAATGATAAAAAAAGCAATACCAGACTGGTAGTCAATGATAATTTGAAATCTGAAATTAGTGAAGCTTTTAGATCAATTAGGGCTAATTTGGAATTTTTAAATGGTCATAACGAAAAGCCAATAATTGCTATTACCAGCACAATCAGTGGAGAAGGGAAGACATTTATTGCCGCTAATTTGGGGGGGATAATTAGCATTCTTAACAATCGAGTTATTTTAGTGGACCTGGATATGAGAAAACCACGTTTTCATGAAGTATTTGAGGGCGCTGATCCAGACAAAGGTTTAAGTACAATACTCATTAGAAAGCACGAGATTGAGGAGTGTATTCATCCTACTAATCTCGATAACCTTGATTATATTCCAGCAGGACCAATACCTCCAAATCCATCAGAGCTTATTTTAGGAGGAAGGTTTGAAGAAATGATGAAATATTTGGGTAAAAAATACGATGTTATTATTATTGATACTCCTCCGGTAGGCTTAGTAACGGACGGTATTCATGCTTTGAAAATAGCCACAATTCCAATTTATGTAGTGAGGGCTGATTTTTCAAGAAGAGTATTTTTGAGAAATATTAATCATTTGGTAAAAGTGCATAAATTGAACAATCTCTCTTTGGTTTTAAATTCGCTAAAGAGATCTTCGAATGGTGGATATGGAGGAGGATATTATGAGGACATTCAACATTCGAAAATGAGTAAGTTGAAACAATTATTTCAGTCTTGAAATAGGATATATGTTTAATTTTTTTAAAAGAAGACCAGTACTTACATCTTTACCCTTAAAGGTAGATATTCATTCTCATCTTCTTCCTGGAATTGACGATGGCGTAAAAACAATTGAGGATACAATATATATATTAGGAACATTTCAAAAACTGGGTTATAAAAAAATTATTACCACGCCTCACGTAATGAGCGATTATTATCCCAACACAGAGGATGGTATACTCAATAAATTGGAAGAAACCAGAACCTTAATAACTAAGCAAAAAATAAATATTAAGCTTGAAGTAGCGGCGGAATATTATCTTGATGAAAATCTAATTGCTAAGCTGTCAAATAAAAAGAAATTGCTCACATTTGGAGATAATTACTTGCTATTTGAAACGTCATTTTACAATAAACCTGCTTTTTTGGAAGAGGCTATTTTTAGTATGAATACAAATGGATATCAACCAATATTGGCTCATCCGGAAAGATATAGCTATTTGGAAGGCGATCAAGAGTTGTTGGAAAAATTAAAGAGCATGAATCTATTATTTCAAATGAATATACTATCTCTGGCTGGGTTTTATTCCAATGAGGTAAAGAAGTTTGCAATAAAGCTGCTCAAAGCAAATATGATTGATTTTGTTGGAACTGACTGCCATAATACTTTACAAGTAGATGAAATATCCAAACAACTAAATAGTAAGAATTTTAGGTTATTGACAAAGCATAATTTTTTAAACCAGTCACTTTTATAACTGTGATAATTATTACTGGTTACAATAATTCTGAATACTATTTTTCGGTTATAAAATTTTTTGCTAATATGCAATCATTGACCACAATTAACATTTGACTTTAACGATGGGTGAGAATTTTAAAAGAAAAGGTGAGTTAAATGCATTAGTAAAAGCTTTTGAGGGGCAACTCAAAACACATAACCTTGAGTTTTATCCAATTGAGCTATTTGAAGAAATTATCCAATATTATATTGAGGGCGGTAAAAATAAAATGGCCATTAAAGCTTGTACAATTGCCATTGATCAATATCCTTATTCCACTAATTTAATGGTTGAAAAAGCTCAAATATTATCGAGTTTAGAAAAATATGACGAAGGCTTGGATTTGCTTGATAAAGCTATGGCATTACAACCCAATGACCCTGAATTACTTATAAGTAAAGGGAATATATTTTTAATGCAAGGGCATTACAAAGAGGCCATTCAGTATTATAAAAATGCCATGCCATTCAGTGATGATCAAGCTGATTTATACTACCAAATTGGATTTGCATATCAGAATGTTTTTAAATACAACAAAGCGATTGAGAATTATAAATTTGCCATTGAGATCGATATCATTCATGAAAATGCACTTTATGAACTTGCATATTGTCTTGACATCACTGACCAATTGGAGCACAGTATTTCATATTATAAAAAATTTATTGATCAGGATCCATATTCGCATTATGCATGGTATAATTTGGGGATTGTTTATAATAAACTTGGCAATTTTGAAGAAGCAGTGAAAGCCTATGAGTATGCCACATTGATTGATGAAAACTTTGCGTCAGCTTTTTACAATTTAGGTAATTCTTTTATGAGCCTTGAGAAATATTCGCAAGCAATTGATGCCTACAATAAGACCTTGGATATTGAAGGGGCTAGCGCCGAAACTTACTGCAGTATTGCTGAAACCTATGAAAAGCTAGAGCATTATGATCTTGCCGTAAAGTATTATCATAAAGCTGTAAAAATTGATTCTTTTTATGATGAAGCATGGTTTGGTGTTGGCAAATGCTTGGTAGAGCAAGATAAATGGTACGAGGCAATCCATTTTCTAAACAGAGCCTTGAAACTTGATTGTGAAAATTCCATATATTGGAAGAAAGTAGCAGATGCCGAATATCACGTTGGTAATTTGATTTCAAGCCTCGATGCATATGAAGAAGCCAGTATGCTGAATCCTGATAATCTGGAAATAATATTGGATTGGTCATATGTATATTACGAACAGGGAGATTATGATAAAGCGTTGAATATTATTGTTGATGCCCTGGATGACTTACCTGAAGAAGCGGATCTTTATTATCGCGCGACAGCATATTTGCTTGCATCTGGAAAATATAAAGAAGCTTACAATCACTTGGAAACAGGATTGATGCTGAATTATGATAAGCATATAGATTTACTGGATTTTTTCCCAAAATTGGAAACCCAAAAAGCACTTTTTAGAATAATTGATCAATTTAGAAAGAAAGATAAATGAACTATTCAATAGATGAAATACCGCAAAGAGCTGAAAAGCCTCGAAAGGTAGGAATAACAATGGCTATGGATAAAGGCCTAAGTATAAGAGAAGTTGAAGATTTTATTAGCGTGAGCGGCAATTATATTGATGTTGTAAAACTCGGATGGGGAACTTCATATGTTACGCCAAATCTCGAAGAGAAAATTAAGGTTTATAAAAAAGCTGGGATTCCTGTATATTTTGGAGGAACATTATTTGAAGCCTTTATTGTTAGGGGTCAATTTGATGAATATGTAAAAATACTCGAAAAATATGACCTTGATTACGCAGAAGTATCTGATGGGTCAATTGAGCTTGACCATGATGTAAAGTGTGATTTTATAGAAAAACTTCGCAAGAAAGTAACTGTATTATCAGAGGTAGGCTCAAAAGATGTTGATAAAATAATCCCTCCGTATAAGTGGATCGATCTTATGCAAAAAGAACTTGAAGCCGGAGCGTGGAAGGTGATCGGCGAAGCAAGAGAAAGCGGAAATGTAGGATTATTTCGGTCTAGTGGTGAAGTAAGGTCAGGTTTGGTTGAGGAGATATTAACAAAAATCCCATATGAAAATATTATTTGGGAAGCACCTCAAAAAGTACAACAGGTGTGGTTTATAAAATTATTGGGTAGTAATGTAAACTTAGGTAATATTGCTCCAAATGAAGTAATCCCATTAGAAACCATTCGCATAGGGTTGCGAGGGGACACATTTAGCCATTTTTTAAAGCAAAGTTAAGCAGCGATTTATTGATCGAATTTTCCAGCCATGAAATACTTTAAAGATTATTTATTGCTCTTTTTCAAAGGAATGGGTATGGGAGGTGCTGATGTTGTCCCTGGTGTTTCCGGAGGTACCATTGCCTTTATTACTGGAATTTATGAAGAGTTGTTAAATAGCATAAAGTCATTTGACAAGACTGCCCTTCAATTACTTTTTAATATGAACATCGCTGGGTTTTGGAGACATATTAATGGTAAGTTTCTCATAACCCTTTTTGGAGGGATTTTCACAAGTATTCTATCTCTTGCAAAACTTATACACTATTTATTAAATAATCATCCGATTCAACTTTGGTCGTTTTTCTTTGGTTTAGTGTTAATCTCCACATTATTGGTGCTAAAAGAAATAAAGCAATGGAGACCCGTTGTAGGAATTTCAGCATTTGCAGGTGTAATAATTGCTTATTTCATTACGGGAGCAACACCCGCTGTCACTCCAGACAATTATTTATTTATATTTCTATCTGGTGTTATTGCCATTTGTGCGATGATATTACCTGGGATTTCAGGAAGTTTCATATTGTTGATACTGGGGAAATATGAATTCATCATTGAATCGATAAAAGATCTGAATTTACCAGTGATTATAATTTTTGGATTGGGATGTGGCGTCGGTATATTAAGTTTTTCCCGGTTGGTTTCCTGGTTATTAAAAAGATATCATGATATTACGGTAGCTTTGTTAGCCGGCTTTATGCTTGGATCTTTAAATAAAATTTGGCCATGGAAAGAAACAATTACTACAAGGTTAAATAGCAAAGGCGAGTTAGTTCCACTCATACAGAATAATTTATTGCCAACAGGATATATGAAATTAGTAGATGAACCCATGGTAATTCAAGCAGTGTTTTATTGTTCCATTGGTATTTTATTAATTATAGCTATAGAAAAAATAGCCGGGTTGGCTAAAAATTAAAAAATTCAAATTGAAAAAACTATACGGGTTGATTGGTTATCCCCTGAGCCATTCATTTTCAAAAAAGTACTTTTCAAATAAATTTCATAAGGAAAATATTACTGATGCCGAATATGATCTTTTTGAAATTGACCGTATTGAACTAGTTGAAGAAATTTTCAGGAAACAGAATATTCGTGGATTTAATGTAACCATACCATATAAGCATGAAATCATGCAGTATTTGGATGATTTTGATCATAGCACCAAAAAGGTTGGGGCAGTGAATGTCGTGAAATTATCTGATGATGGTACAAAGATTGGTTACAACTCAGACTATTATGGTTTTAGAATGTCTCTTGAAAACTGGTTACCAAAATTTAGTCATATGAAAGCGGTAGTCCTTGGTATTGGTGGTGCAGCAAAGGCAGTAATGGCAGTTTTGGATGATATGTCAATTCCTTTTTTGAAAATATCCAGAGATGTTGCCAAAGGTGATTTGACATACCAAACCTTAAAGGAGCAACCGGAAATTTTCAGTAACCACCATCTGATTATCAATACCACACCATTGGGAATGATGCCAAATATTTCGGAAATGCCCGATATTCCATACGATCGACTGGATGAAAAGTACTATTTATACGATTTGATATACAACCCAGCTCAGACTAATTTTATGAATCAAGGTGAAAAATATGGAGCATCTACAAAAAATGGCCTTGAGATGCTACAACTTCAAGCTGAAAAATCCTGGGAAATTTGGAATAAATAATTTTTCTAATATAGTTTTTCAAAGGCCATTATCCATCCAGCTTTCATGAGATGACCACCTGCCATGGAAGGATGAACACCATCAGGACACCAGTATGATACAGGAGCTAAACTAAGTGCTTCATCAAAAATATCTTGATAATTTATTAATTGTGCATTAAAATCTTTTGCAATATTTAAAGCGAATTTTTGATATTTTGGAAATTCTGGATACCATTTTTCATTAATGGCGCTGCCACCTTTTACCGCAAAAGGTTCTCCAATAATCAATTTGACATCAGGCATTTTATTCATTGTTTGGTCAAGTAGCTTTCTGAAACCTGTTTCGTAAGATTTTGCAGTACCTTTATATTTTCCATTTAGCGTATGCCAAAAATCATTTACACCAATGAGTATGCTGAGCACATCAGGCTTGAGTTGCAGGCAATCATCTTTCCATCGGTTAGTCAAATTATTGATGTTATTTCCACTAATTCCACGATTATAAAACTTTAAACCTGATTCTGGATTCCTCCCTAATAACTCTGCAACTATCTGAAAAACATACCCACCGCCCATGCCTCCAGCATCATTCGCATAATATCGACCTCTATTTCTTCCGGCATCAGTAATAGAATCTCCCTGCATAAGAATCGTGATGTCCTTTGGAGGTTTTGAGGCATTCTGTGCAATTGTTCCTTGAGCAAATATTGGATGAGCAAAGGCTGTCGCCAAACTTGCTCCGCCAATAGTTAAAAATTTTCGTCTGTTAAAAGGT
>CAYREN010000079.1:0-8242 GCA_964423255.1 uncultured Roseivirgaceae bacterium
CAAACCAACTCCATGGAAGCTTTCGGCCATGTCAAAATCGAAGATCTTGAAGACTCAGTTGTCATTACATCGAACAAACTTTTGTATAGTGGAAATGGCAGAGTAGCAGAGTTGCGTGGAAACGTAGTTTATGTTGATGATTCATTAGAATTATATACTGACAATTTGGATTATGATATGACCAATAAATCTGCTACTTATTTTGAGGGGGGGGAAATTATTGATGGTGTAAATACTTTGAAGAGTATCAATGGTAATTACGACACAGAGAGTAAATTAATGATTTTTAATGACTCCGTGAGCCTGGTAAATGAAGACTATACCCTTGAATCAAATGATCTGGTTTACAATATTATTACAAAAAAAGCCCGTACTTCCAGTAAAACCATCATAACCACCAAGAATGGTAAAAAGTTGATTTCTGAAATGGGCAGTGAATTTGATACCGCCAACAAAACTTCCTCTTTTCTAGTTGGCGAGATAGATACGGATAGCTATAAGTTGAAAGGGGATGAGTTATTTTTCAATAGCCATCTTGGAACTTATTCAGCAAAGGGAAATGTATTCGTGCTGGCGAAAAATGATGATATTATCATAACTGGGGACAATGCCAATTTTTGGGAGGATAGTGGAAAAACTGAAGTATATGGTAATTCTCTGTTAAAAAAAGTCTTGAATGATGATACGCTTTTCCTCAGAGCCGATACTCTTATATCGATTGATGATAGTCTGGATGTCAACAAAAGGCTGTTGGCGTACCACAATGTAAAAATTTTTAAAGGTGACCTCCAGGGAATATCAGATTCTCTTGCATATTACATTGCTGATTCTTCCATAACATTTTTTGATGACCCTGTCTTATGGAATGCCGGAAGTCAGATTACAGCAGATACCATCCACATTCTTGTTAAGAATGGAACAATTGATCGATTAGAGACATCTGTAAATTCATTTATTATTTCTGAGGATTCCTCTCAAAATTTTAACCAAATAAAAGGGCGGCAGATGGTAGCATTTTTTGATGGGAAAGTAATTAAAAATGTGGATGTGACTGGAAATGGAGAAAGTATCTATTTTGTTTCAGATGAGGCGAATACCAACATCATGATTGGCATGAATAAAATTATTTGTTCAAATATGAAAATCTTTTTTAAAGATAATCAGGTTAATGATATCAGGTTTTATGCCAACCCTGATGGTGATTTTATACCACCTCACGAATTGAAGGAGGATATTAAAAAGTTAGATGGATTTGCATGGAGAATAGACGAAAGACCATCAAAATTAGAAATAATAATGGACCCTTCTGACGCCGAAAAATTAAAAAATGAATCTATAGAAATTCATGAAATTGATGTAGATGAGAAAAATAAGTTGAACCAAATGCTGAAACATAATACTCAAATAGATAAAATTAAAGATCAACTTAAAGCACCTTCAAAAAGTCAGGATATAAAATAATTATACACTTAAGAATGACAATTATGTTGGTCACCAGCGAATATTCAAAGACCAAATAAAATTGTTTATTAATCGTTACACGGTTATATTTGCACCCTCATGATAAAAGGAGCGATCAAACATGCGTTAATTATTTCACTCTTAGTCCTTTACATTGGATGTAGCGAATTTCGGAAAATCCAAAAAAGTGATGATTGGAAGCTGAAATATGATGCAGCCATAAAATATTATGAAAGAAAAGATTACTATAGAGCGGTAATTCTTTTCGATCAGATTACACCATATATCCGTGGTAGTGCTGAGGCTGAATTGGTTCAGTTTTACTATGCCTATTCTCATTATTATCAAAAACAGTATTTGTTGGCATCACATTATTTTAAAAATTTTCATGATACATATAATAGAAGTGAATATGCTTTAGAATCATATTATATGTATGGTTACTCGTTGTACAAGCAATCACCGATTTATAATCTTGAGCAATCTAGTAGTATTGAGGCAATTACGGCATTGCAAATGTTTTTGAATAGATATCCTCAAAGCGAATACCGAAGAGAGGCAATTAATATTCAGGCAGAGCTGCGCCTTAAGCTTGAGAAAAAGAGTTATGAAAATGCAAAATTGTATTACAAGCTCGGTAAATTAGATGCTTCCCTCATTGCATTGGAAAATTTCAAAAAAGATCATCCCGATTCTATTTTGGCAGAGGATGCGTCTTTCCTGCTTGTACAGGCTTCATATAGTTATGCAAAGAAAAGCATTCCTTCAAAGCAAAAGGCAAGATATTACGATTGTATAGAAAACTATGAGGAATTTATCGATAACTATCCAGGGAGTAAATATCTGAATGATATTCAAAACTATTATTCAAATAGTATTGAGCAAATAGAAAAATTAACAGAAGAAACATTATAAATATTTTATAGCTATGGATCCATCAATAATTACACGAGATTTAAATAATCTCGCGAAAGACACAAAAAATCTTTACGAGTCTGTTGTGATAATATCAAAAAGATCGCGACAAATATCTGCTAAAGTAAAGGAAGAATTGAGTTCGAAACTTGCTGAATTTGCTACTACAGTTGATAATCTTGAAGAAATTTTTGAAAACAGAGAGCAAATTGAAATTTCAAGATTTTATGAAAGAATGCCGAAATCAACAATTGTCGCAGCTGAAGAATTCCTTGGCGCAGAATTGACTTACCGATATCCTGAGGAAGAAGAACCACAGAATATTTACTAGTAAAAAATGCTCCGAGGAAAAAACATACTTGTCGGAGTTACAGGAAGTATAGCTGCATACAAATCAGCTATACTTATAAGATTTTTAATAAAGGAGGGTGCACATGTGAAAGTAATCATGACACCTTCTGCAACAGAATTTATTAGTCCACTCACCTTATCCACACTTTCAAAAAACCCAGTTAATATTGATTTTTTCAACTCTGCCACTGGAGAATGGAAAAGCCATGTAGACCTGGGCCTTTGGGCTGATTTGTACGTTGTGGCCCCGGCAACGGCAAACAGCATAGCTAAATTTGCAAATGGAATTTGCGAAGATCTCTTGGCCGCAGTTTATCTTTCTGCTCGATGTCAGGTTTTTATTGCACCGGCAATGGATTTGGATATGTATCAGCATAAGTCAACAATCAATAATTTAAGAAAGCTTTTAGATTATGGCAATAGAATTATTGATGCCGGTCATGGAGAGTTGGCAAGCGGGTTGGTGGGTGAAGGTAGAATGGCTGAACCTGAGCAGATTATTCAAATCATATCTGAGTTTTTTAAAATTGATCAACCATTAAAAGGGAAAAAGGCTTTGGTTACAGCAGGGCCAACTTACGAGTCCATTGATCCAGTAAGATTTATTGGAAACCATTCCAGTGGGAAAATGGGTTTTGTAATTGCTGAAGAATTAGCAAGACAAGGAGCAATAGTAAAATTAGTCAGTGGTCCTTCACATCAAATAGCGCACCACCACAATATTAGTAGATGTGATGTAAATACTGCTGAAGAAATGTTTGAAGAGAGTCAAAAAGATTTTAACGAATCAGATATTATTGTTTTGGCAGCTGCTGTAGCTGATTATAAACCAATCAATAAGGCAAAAGAAAAAATAAAGAAAACTATCAATCAGGCCGAAATTAGTCTTGAATTAACCAGGACAATTGATATCGCAGCCGCATTGGGGAAGGATAAAAGGGACGGACAATTTATCGTTGGATTTGCTTTGGAAACGGAGAATGAATTGGCAAATGCGAAAGAAAAAATTTCAAAAAAAAATTTTGATATGATAGTATTAAATTCACTGAAAGATAAAGGAGCGGGATTTGGATACGATACAAATAAAGTTACAATTATTACCAAGACTGGTGATTTGAAAGAGTTTGAATTGAAGGCCAAGGTTGAAGTAGCAAAGGATATCGTTAATGAAATAATTAATAAAATTAATGATTAGATTATTCATTGGTATATTATTAACGTCAGGCATTAGTTTTCAGGTTTTAAGCCAGGAGCTTAATTGTCGTGTTGCTGTAAATGACGAACGAGCGCAAACTTCAGATCGACAGGTATTCAGAGATATGGAGCAAGCATTTGCGCGATTTTTAAATGATAGGAAATGGACTAATGACGATTACATGGTTGATGAGCGAATTGAATGCAATTTTGCCATTACCATAGAAAGTATGCCTGCAGTGGGTTTTTACAATGCGACGGTTCAGATTCAATCATCTAGGCCAGTATTTAACTCTAGTTATTCGTCTCTCATTTTTAATTTTGCAGATCGAGATTGGCAATTTGAATATGTTGAATCAACCCCATTGGATTTTGGGGATAATGTATTCTCATCTAACCTTACCTCCATGCTGGCTTTTTATGCATATTTGATAATTGGATTAGACAATGATACGTTTGAGGAATTTGGAGGTGAAGATCAATTTAAAAAAGCATTGGATATCGTCAATTTAGCCCAACAATCAGAACGGGCGGGATGGCAAGCTTTTCAAAGTAACAGAAACAGGTATTGGCTTAGTGAGAATCTAACAAATCAGGATTTGCGGCTTATCAGAAAAGGACTTTATACTTATCATCGGCTGGCGATGGATCAATTTGAATCAAAGCAAGAGGAATCGAGAAATTTAATTATTGGTGTGCTCAAAGATATCGAAATAGCAGATAGAAATGTGCCAAACAGCATATTGAAGATTTCATTTTTTGATGCTAAGAAAAATGAGTTGGCAAATATATTTGAAAAGTCCAACCCGACCATGAAAAAGGATGCTTATAATATGCTTGTGAAATTAGACCCCAGCAACACTGGAAAATATAAAAGCATTATTGGAAATTAATTCTTCCAGATTACTTTTACACCTCCTTGATTTCGTGTTCCCAATTTACAGAGAAACAACTTAATGATAAAAAACCTGCTCATAAAGAACTACGCATTAATACAAGAATTGAAAATGGACCCTTCGCCAAATTTCAATACGATTACCGGCGAAACCGGAGCAGGAAAATCTATTATACTTGGCGCTGTTGGACTTTTATTGGGCAATAGAGCAGATACCAAAGTATTGTTTAATGACGAAGAAAAGTGCGTTATCGAAGGGACATTTGTAATTTCTAAACAAAACCTGAAAGATATATTTGATCAATATGATTTGGATTATCTAGATGAGGCAATCATACGACGTGAGATCAGCACTTCAGGAAAATCCAGAGCCTTTATTAATGATACTCCTGTCACGCTTGACGTAATGAAGAAAATTGGCAATTATCTTGTCGATGTACATTCCCAACGAGATACCTATCTTCTTGGCTCTGCGAGCTATCAATTGAGAATGATAGATGGATTTGCTCAAAATAGCAAGTTTATTGCCAGCTATAGAAATATTTATAAGGATTTTAAAGATCAGGAATCTCAATATAATACATTAAAAAATCAAGCCGAAGAACTAAATCGTGAATCGGATTATAATCACTTTTTACTAGGAGAGCTGGATAAAGCTACATTATCTGAAGGTGAGCAAGAGTCATTGGAAAGTGAACTAAAAATCATTGAAAATTCTGAAGAGATTAAAAGCAAATTATTCGAATGTTTAGAACTGCTCGATAATTCAGAATTTGCCATCAACGGAGGATTACAACAGGTGTTGAAAAATATATCACAACTGGCTGCTATTTCAACAAATTTTGAAAAATTTAATTCCAGATTGGAAAGTTGCTTCCAAGAGTTAAAAGACATAACGAGTGAGATTGATAGTGAAATTCATAATGTAGAATTTGATAAAGAAAGACAAGGAGAGGTTCAGGAGAGGCTTGGGTTATTATTTCAATTATTTCAAAAACATCATGTAAATTCAGAATCTAAATTAATTGAAATAAAAAATAATTTACAACAAAAAGTAGATCGGGTCTTAAACCTGGATGACGACCTCTCCAAAGCAATAGAGGAATTAGATCTTTTGAAAAATGAATTGATTTTAATCGGTGGAAAATTGACAAAATCAAGAGTTTCTGTTTTTGATATATTTAAAATTGATCTTGAAGAATTATTAAAGGAGTTGGCAATGCCACATGCCAGCATCAAAATCAAACACGAGGAAATAGCACCAAATGAAAATGGTCTGGATAAAATATCCATTTTATTCAGTGCGAATATTGGCATACCTCCCAATGAATTAAAGAATGTAGCTTCGGGAGGTGAATTTTCAAGATTGATGTTTTGTGTTAAATTCTTATTGGCCGAAAAAACATCATTGCCAACCATTATTTTTGATGAAATAGACTCTGGGATTTCTGGAGAAATTGCTTTGAAAATGGTGACAATGATGAAGATGATGGCAACACACCATCAAGTAATTGCCATTACTCATTTGCCCCAAATTGCCGCAAGTGGTGACGATCATTATTTTGTGTTTAAGGAAAATAACAAAGGAAAATCTATTTCTAAAATAAAAAAATTAAACTCCTTCGAGCGAGAAGATGAGATTGCAAAAATGATTGGAGGAGATAATCCTTCTTCGGCAGCACTGGAAAATGCACGAGAATTACTTGATAGATAGGAACTTCACCCTTATATGATTTAAATCACATTATTATTCTAATGAAGTGATTATCTTGCCACCTGTTATTTTAAGATAGAATTAAATTATAGTAACCATTCAATTATTTGATCATTATTAATTATTTAAAGTTATGGGAAAAATAGGAATTTTTTATGGCTCAACTGAAGGAAATACTGAGGACGTGGCTGACAAAGTAAAAGAAGCATTGGGTGATGCAGATGTTCACAATGTTGACTCTGCTACCGCCGATGATTTGGCTGAGTACGACACATTGATACTTGCTTGCTCTACCTGGGAGATTGGAGAACTTCAGGAAGACTGGGAATCTTTTATTGATGTTTTAGACGATGTCGATTTTAGTGGTAAGAAAGTAAGTTATATTGGTACCGGTGATGCAGATGGATATCCTGATACATTCGTTGATGCTATAGGCATGATACACGAAAAGATTGCAGATTCAGGAGCAGAATTTTTTGGCGCATGGCCAACTGAAGATTATGAGTTTGATGAGTCTAAAGGTGTGGTAGATGGTAAATTCCTTGGATTGGTGATAGATGAGGATAATGAATCTGATAAAACGGATGATCGGGTTGCAGCCTGGGTCGATCAAATAAAAGGAGAGTTAGGTCTTTAGATAGATAGTTGTTTGTCTCAATTATTGATGCAAACAATTTTTCTTTATACACAGAATTTTTTGTGATATTCTCTATTGTTTTGAGAATTAATTAGTTTATTTTTTTGCAAACTGACAAATGTCAATATTTATAGTTTGCATTCTATCTACATTTGAAACCTTATTGAAGTAGAGAGAAATGAATACGGAATCGTTAAGTAATTCTATAGAGCATTTGGGAGTAATTAAAGAGATTACATCCAGGTCAATAAAAGTCAGTTTACTCAATGTTTCCGCTTGCTCAACGTGTCATACCAAGGGAAGCTGTTCAGTTTCAGATATTGACAATAAGATAATTGATGTCATCAATTCTGGAGAAAAATTCAACAAAGGAGATACAGTAAAAGTAGCGTTTGAAAAGAAGCTTGGACCATTGGCTTTATTGATTGGATATTTAACACCTTTTATTTTGCTGATGTTAGTGCTCTTAATTTCAATGACTATTACTAATAATGAAGTGATCGCAGGTTTATCTGCGCTTTCATCCGTTGGAGTTTACTATGTTTTTTTAACCTTATTTAGAAAAAAGCTAAAGAGCACCTTTACTTTTAGAATACTAAAAGATTGAGATAAGTTATGAGTCAAACGATTCTTTTTACCATTGGATCAATTACCATTCTGGGTTTTTTAGCTGCTGCGATACTGTATTTTATAGCCAGCAAGTTCAAGGTTTATGAAGATCCAAAAATTGATGAAGTTGAAGAAGCATTGCCCAGCACCAATTGTGGAGGTTGTGGGCATCCGGGATGTAGGGCATTTGCTGAAGCTTGCGTAAAAGCTGATGATCTTTCGGATCTTCATTGCCCGGTGGGTGGAAACGAGACCATGCAAAACGTAGCAGATCTTTTGGGCATGGAGGTAGAAGAACGTGATCCTTATGTAGCGGTTGTGCTCTGTTCCGGTTCATTTGAATTCAGAAAAAAGGTGAACGTGTATGACGGCACACCAAATTGCACGGTGGCTCATGGATTGTATGGAGGTGACACGGGATGTCAAAATGGATGTCTGGGATTTGGAGAATGTGTAGATGCTTGTG
>CAYREN010000079.1:8342-15972 GCA_964423255.1 uncultured Roseivirgaceae bacterium
GACACGGGATGTCAAAATGGATGTCTGGGATTTGGAGAATGTGTAGATGCTTGTGATTTTGAGGCCATGTATATGGATGAAAAGACAGGCCTTCCTGTTGTAATTCAAGATAAATGTACGGCTTGCAATGCCTGTGTTACCGCCTGCCCCAGGGATATCATGGAACTCAGACCAACGGGGCGTAGAAGTAGAAGAACCTTTGTATCATGCATCAATGTGGATAAAGGAGGTGCAGCGAAAAAAGCTTGTGAAGTTGCTTGTACAGGTTGTAGCAAGTGTGAAGCAGAATGTAAATACGATGCAATCACAATAGAAAATTACCTGGCATATATTGACGCTGAAAAATGCAAGAATTGCCGTAAATGTGCTCCGGTTTGCAAGTCAAATTCTATTCACGAAATAAACTTTCCTCCTCGAAAAGAAAGACCAGAAAAAAAAGAACGGGTAAAGAAGGAACGTCCGGATAGGAAATCGACTCCGGTAGCTTCTGAAACTGCAACCCTCGAAAAGGAACAAGATGTAGATGTAGTGGAGTTGGTTAAAAAGGCCAGCAAAGATAATTCTAATAAGCAAAACTCAGATGACAAAGTATAAATGAGTTTCACAACTAATAATATCAAGACGTTTCCAAAGGGTGGGGTTCATCCGGTAGAAAATAAATATTCTGCCGATAAACCTATAGAAATATTATCCGCTCCCACCCAGGTTGCTATTCCCATTTCCCAGCACATTGGCGCTCCGGCCAAGGCAGTTGTTGAGCAAAGAGAGAAAGTGAAGATTGGACAGATCATTGCAACCAGCGCAGGGTTTGTATCTGCAAATATCCATGCCACCATAGCAGGAACAGTTGCGAAATTTGACAAGGTAATGGATTCTACCGGATATAAGCGAGATGCCATTATCATCAAAGCCGGAAAGGATGAACAAGAATGGAATGAAGGAATCGATTTGAGTGATAAACTTGTCAAGGATATTTCTTTAACCCAAGAAGAAATTATTAAGAAAATAGCAGAAGCGGGTATTGTAGGCATGGGTGGTGCTACGTTTCCATCGCATGTAAAGCTTTCTGTTCCAAAAGGAAGAAAGGCGGAATACCTTATTTTGAATGGTGTAGAATGCGAACCTTATCTTACTGCTGATCACAGGTTGATGTTGGAAAAAGGACCTGAAATAATTGTTGGTGCTAAAATATTGATGAAAGCACTGGATGTCAAAAAGGCAATTATTGGTATTGAAAACAACAAGGCAGATGCCATTCAGAAAATTTCTGATTTAGTGTTAAATGAAAAGGGGATTGGTGTTCAACCATTAAAAGTTCAGTATCCACAAGGAGGAGAAAAACAACTGATCAAAGCTGCTTTAGAAAGAGAAGTTCCATCAGGAGGATTACCCATAGATGTTGGCGTAGTTGTACATAATGTAGGTACAGCATTTGCCGTTTATGAAGCGGTTCAAAAAAATAAACCTCTTGTAGAGCGAGTAGTTACTATCACCGGAAAAGATATTCAAAACCCATCAAATCTCCTGGTAAGGATTGGCACTCCGGTAAATGCACTTATTGAAGCTGCTGGTGGAATACCAGAAAATACCGGTAAAGTGATAAGCGGGGGCCCAATGATGGGTAAAGCATTAAACTCTGTTGACATTCCGGTAGCCAAAGGAACTTCAGGAATTTTATTGATTCCAAACGAAGAAGCAAAAAGGGGCAAAATGAAGGTTTGCATTCGATGCAGCAAATGTGTAGATGTTTGTCCTATGGGTTTAGAGCCATACTTGTTGATGACTTTGACTCAAAAGGAACTTAACGAAAGGTTGGAAGATGATAAAGTTATGGATTGCATAGAATGTGGCTCGTGTTCATTCGTCTGCCCATCGGATAGGCCGCTGCTAGATTATATCAGACTTGGGAAAAAGACTGTTGCATCATTAATCAGAGAAAGAAATAATTAAATGAGCACTCAATTTTTAACAGTTTCACCATCACCTCACATTCATGCTGAAAATTCAGTTCAGAAGTTGATGTATGGAGTAATCATTGCTATGTTACCGGCATTGTTGATATCATTTTATGTGTTTGGAATTGGTGCCATCTTTGTCACCCTTCTTGCAGTTGTGAGTTGTGTAGTAGCAGAATATGCACTTACAAAATATTTATTAAAAAAAGAACCAAGTATTATAGATGGTTCTGCGGTAATTACCGGGATATTATTGGCTTTCAATGTACCAAGCAGTTTACCTTGGTGGGCAATTATTATTGGAAGTCTTGTTGCCATCGGAATTGGCAAAACAGCTTTTGGTGGTTTGGGTAACAACCCATTTAATCCAGCATTGGTTGGCAGGGTATTTTTATTAATATCTTTTCCAGTTCCCATGACGAATTGGCCGGTTCCAATTATTTCAAGATTTCAGTTTTTAGATGCAACAACAGGAGCAACACCACTTGCGATTATCAAAGAAGGAATTGATGCCGGCACGCCCATATCACAATTAACGACAGAGATACCTTCCTATCTAAGTATGATGATTGGGGGATTGGGAGGTAGTATTGGCGAAATTTCAGCTGTAGGGTTGATCCTTGGATTTATCTATATGCTTTGGAAGAAGATTATTACATGGCATACTCCAATTGCCATGTTGGCCACAATTGTCATTTTCACAGGCATGCTTTGGGTTATAAACCCTGAAAGATTTATGGACCCGGTATTTCATCTTTTGACTGGAGGTGTGATGCTTGGGGCATTTTTTATGGCTACAGATTATGTTACCTCTCCTATGACAACAAAAGGGATGTTGATCTATGGCTTTGGCATTGGATTTCTCACTGTTGTGATCAGGACTTTCGGAGCTTACCCTGAAGGAGTATCTTTTGCAATTTTAATCATGAATGGTTTCGTGCCATTGATGAATAAATACATAAAACCAAAACGATTCGGAATCAAAAAAAATGGCTAAGAAAGAATCTACATTATTTAATATGGTATCCAGCTTGGTGGTTGTGACACTAATCGCATCCTCCATACTTGGTTATGCCTATGAACTAACCAAAGGGCCAATTGCTGCTGCTAAGCTCGCAAAAAAAATCAAATCAATTGATGATGTGGTAGTGGAGTACGACAACAATCCTGTAAATGAAATGTATAAAATATTTATAGAAGGTACTGAAGATAGTCTGGAAGTATATCCCGCAAAAAAAGGCAACCAACTAAAGGCCAGTGCAATCAGAACTTTTTCATCAAAAGGGTATGGAGGAAATGTATGGCTCATGGTTGGGTTTTTACCCAATGGCGACATCCATAATATTTCTGTTTTGGAACATAAGGAAACTCCTGGTCTGGGTACTAAGATGAATAACACAAAATTTAAAAAGCAATTTATTGGAAAGAATCCATCTTCTTTTAATCTAAAAGTAGAAAAGGATGGAGGAGAAGTTGATGCGCTCACTGGCGCTACAATCACATCAAGAGCCTTCGGACAAGCCGTTCAACTGGCATTTGATACTTACATGAAGGGAGGTCAGCATGACTAATGTTCAAAATTTCACTAAAGGATTTTTTAAAGAAAATGCTGTTTTTGTCCAGTTACTGGGTATGTGCCCTACACTTGGTGTAACATCAACAGCCATTAATGGTTTGGGTATGGGCTTGGCGACAACTTTTGTATTGGTGATGTCTAATATTGTGATATCGCTGGTAAAAGGGTTTATTCCCGATAAAGTCAGAATCCCTGCTTTTATAGTGATTATCGCCTCTTTTGTTACTGTTGTTGATTTGGTAATGGCAGGATATTTACCTGCATTGCATGAGCAATTGGGTTTATTTATACCTCTTATTGTGGTAAACTGTATCGTACTTGGAAGAGCAGAAGCATTTGCCTCAAAAAATAATGTTATTTCCTCCATGTTTGACGGATTGGGAATGGGCCTGGGATTTGCCATGGCATTATTGATGCTTGGCTCAGTAAGGGAATTACTGGGTAGTCTTTCACTTTTTGGAGTAAAACTTGTTGAGGCCGATGGTATATTGCTTTTCATACTTCCTCCGGGAGCATTTTTGGCTCTTGGGTTTTTAATAGCATTTATCAATCATTTACGAAAAACAACCTCATAAATCATGGAATATTTCATCATTGTATTTGGAGCCATATTTGTCAATAACATAGTACTAAATCAGTTCCTGGGGATTTGTCCATTTTTGGGTGTGTCGAGCAAAGTGTCTACCGGAATAGGTATGACAGGTGCCGTTACATTTGTGATGACGATAGCTACAATTGTTACATATCTGATCCAGCAATATGTTCTTGTGCCGCTGGAAATCACTTATCTGCAAACGATAACTTATATCTTGATTATTGCTGCCTTGGTTCAAATGGTAGAAATTATACTAAAAAAAGTAAGTCCTGCACTTTATCAGGCACTAGGTGTTTTTCTTCCATTGATCACAACTAATTGTGCAATTTTGGGTGTAGCCATACTAGTCATTCAAAATGAATTTAATCTCATAGAAAGTGTCCTTTTCGCTATTTCAAATGCCATAGGTTTTGGTTTGGCACTTGTGATTTTTTCTGGATTGCGTGAGCATATGGATCTAATCGATCTGCCAAAAGGGATGCGTGGTGTTCCTGCTTCTTTGGTTATTGCCGGTTTGCTATCCATGGCTTTTATGGGATTTGCAGGTTTAGTTTAATTTTTAAATAAAATGATATGGTAAATCTGGCCACCAAATACATGGGTTTAAACCTTAAAAACCCAATAATCGTTTCCAGCTGTAGCCTTACGCATAGTGCGGATGGAGTAAAAAGATGTGCTGATGCGGGGGCATCTGCAGTAGTGTTAAAATCACTTTTCGAAGAGCAAATCAATGCCGACGTCAAAGCATTGGCCAATAGTTCAATACCTTCATTTCATGCTGAAGAATGGGATTATATCCAGCGAATGGGTCTAGACATGAATGCTGATGAATATCTTAAGATAATTGAAGAATCTAAAGAGATTACAGATATTCCGGTAATTGCCAGTCTCAATTGTATTTCAAGTGATAGATGGACCGAATTTGCAAAATTTATAGAGGCTGTAGGAGCTGATGCTATCGAACTGAATATTGCTGTAATGCCAAGGCAATTTGATGAAGATCCGGATAAAATTGAGCAGCATATTTTCAATATTATTTCAAATGTCAAGAAAAATGTGACTATTCCTGTTGCGGTAAAATTGGGGCCGTATTTCACATCTATGCCACGTGTGGCCAAAGGAGCAAGAAAGGCAGGTGCTTCTGCATTGGTGCTTTTCAATCGGTTTTATCAAACAGATATCGACATCAATAAGTTGTCCCACGAATCAAAAAACAAATACAGCACGCCCGCTGAAATGTCTAATACCCTAAGGTGGATATCTTTGCTTTACCAGCAAATTGGTTGTTCATTAGTTGGAAATACTGGGATTCATGATGGTGAAGCAATTATTAAGCAACTCCTTGTTGGAGCAAGAGCTGTAGAAATATGCTCTACTCTTTTTGTAAATGGCATGGGTCAGATCAATATTATGTTGGAGGAAATTCAAAACTGGATGTTGGATAAGGGTTATGAAACTTTGGATGATTTCAGAGGAAATATGAGTCATAAAAACTCCAAGCATCCGGAATATTTTGAGCGACAGCAATATATCAGGGCATTGGTTGGGATTGACTAGGACGAATAATTCGGGTATTAGTATTAAAATTGGTGGGTGAGTCACGTCTGTTTCCCTGTTCTCGAATGTCTCATGAATTTTTGAGGTTAGCTTTTGCCGACCTTTTTAATTTTTCTTTCAAATGCATTTTTCTCAAGTTCATTTTTTTTAGCACCCAATCAGGATAATCTGAATCGTCTTCCGCATCGAATATGGTTATGTTTTGTGGAGAGTCAGGTTTTATTAAATCATCCTGATGGCATTTGAGAATTTTGGCTGCTGTTTGTACTCCGGAATAACTTGCCCCTGCAACTCCATGGGATAAAATACTGGAACCACACAAATACAAATTTTCTATTTCGCTTTCTGCTTTATATCCAAAAGGTCCAATTTGTTTAAAACTTTTCTCCGTGCCATAGACACATCCATTTGTAGAGTTTATATAATAATCATTTGTCATAGGTGTGCCCAGCTCTTTTTGCACAATATTGTTACTGATGCCGGGTATAGCTTTTTCCAGGCTATTGATCATTTTTTTTGTTATCAGTTCTTTGAATTTTAGATATCCTTTTGACTTGGCATAGTCTTTTCCCTTAAACTTACTAAATGCTTCGTAATTGATAAATGTGATAGCTTCAATTGTATGATGTTTGCCATCAAAACTTGTAGGGTCTTTAAGTGTTGTGCAACTGATAAAAAGGCCGGAAAATATTTCTCCATCTGCAATATCAACCTTATAAATATCTTCATATGGGTCACCAGATTCTTCCTCTCCCGACATTATCCATAAATTTCCAGAATCAAGTCCTGCTTTTCGCACATCCATATCTACTGTTAGAAAAAGCATAAGTGAAGTGCAAGAATATTTTGTCTTGGAAAGTTTTTTTAACAATCCGGGGCTGAGATTTGAAGCACCAATTAGCTTCAAGTAAGTGATTCCCGGGTCTGCGTTTGAAATAATTCTTTTTGCGAAAATTTGTTCACCATTTTCTAATTCTACCCCCACAGCCTTCTTATTATCTTTTCCTTCCAGGATGATATATTTCACTGGTTGACCCGTTCGCAATTGCCCCTTATTTTTTTTAATTACTTTTGACATGGCTTTTACTATGGCACCACCGCCACCCATTGGATAATATCCTCCCTTAAAATAATGATCCATCACAGCACAATGCAAAGGGAAACTTGCCTTGGCAGGTGGCAATCCATGATCGCCACATTGGATATTCAATATTTTTTTTAATAATGGGTCTTTGATATGCCAGTCGATCACTCTCTTTAAGCTAAAAAGGCCATACTTTCCTAAATATCTTGTACGCCAAGGGATGGTGATATTATCCCAAAAGCCATTCATTTTGGGAATAAGTTGCAACTGATGACTTACATCTTGTACAGTTTTTAAGTATTTAGCAATACCCTTTTTCTCGTGAGGGAAGCGTTCTGAAAGTGTTTTATTTAATTCATCAAAATCAGCAGGCAAGTCAAATTGCTCATCTCCAATTTGGCAATGCTCATAAGCGGAAGGGTTCATTCTGAAAAATGTTAGATCATTTGCAATACCCAATCCTTCATATAATTCACTTGTCGATTGACCTTTTTCCAGTAATCCAATATAATGCACTCCAGGGGAAAAACGATGACCGTTCAGATAGAAACTATGACACCAACCACCTAAAGTATAGTGTTGTTCCAACACCAATACACGCTGCCCAGACCTGGAAAGACAAATGGCGGCGGAAAGCCCTCCAGCTCCGGAACCGATTATAATGGTATCAAAATCAATACTATTTGACATGTAAAGAGGTTTTATTAAAAATATACATACAAAATTTCAATTTAGTAAATGTTGTTATTGGATAGAGAGCTACTAAAACTAATTGTTTTTCATCAATCGAATTTGTATTGAACTATTAAATCTAAACTTACAGTTTTTGAAGCAATGGTTTCAATAGAATAAGAAAATTGATT
>CAYREN010000080.1:0-15895 GCA_964423255.1 uncultured Roseivirgaceae bacterium
AAATACAACCAAAGACCTCCTAAAAAATGCCAGTAGGTCATGCACATTTCTATTTGCACTAAATTATTTGAGTTAATTCTTGATTTTAAAGAAGACATTAATGTGATGAAAAGAAATATAATTCCACTCACAATATGCAATCCATGAAGCCCTGTAAATATATAAATGAACGACGCAGAAGCATAATTGCTCACAAAGTACACATCATTCTTTACCAATTCCGACCATGACACGTACTGTCCAATTAGAAATATAATGCCAAGAATCACTGTGATGATTAGCATTAAAGTAATTTTTTTCAAAGCATCTTTTTTTGCTGCTAAATACGCCAGATGCATTGTAAAACTACTAATTGCAATGATTAAAGTATTGACAATAAATATTGATGGCAAATCAAAGGAAAGCCAATTACCATCTGATTGCTTTACAATATATGCACTGGTCAATGCTGCAAAAAGCATGACAATAGTTACAATAAATAACCAAAGTGCAAACTTTTTTGGATGCATAGCGAGCATCGGCTTGGGTTTTTCGATATGTATATTTTGATCGACCATTATAATTTATCAACTAAATAAGCAATCTGAACTATAGGCAAATATAAAAATGAGCCGTACATTATTTTTAAAGCTGACTTTCGCGAATTATCACGCATCAGTCTAAAAGTTTGAGCTAAAAATAAAACGCCACATACTGTTGCGATAATAGCAGAATTGATACCAGCCAATCCAAACTTAGCAGGTAACAAACCAAGAGGCAATAAAAATAATGTGTAAATCATGATATTAATTGCAGTACGCATATCCTTTTTCCCTCCTGAAGGTAAAAGCTTAAACCCTGCTTTTTTATAATCTTCATCAGCAAGCCATGCTATTGCCCAAAAATGCGGAAACTGCCAAATAAACTGAATTCCAAAAATGATCAATGCCTCGTATGAAATACTACCGGTAGCTGCTACCCAGCCTAATAAAGGAGGTAGAGCTCCAGGTATGGCACCAACAAAAACAGCAATTGGTCCTACACGTTTCAATGGAGTATAAACAAAACAATACATCAACATTGAAAAAAGGGAAATTAAAAATGTCAATACATTAGTGGCAACCAGAATCATGGTAAATCCAGTAATAAGCAAAAATACGGCATAGATAGTGGCCTCTGACTTAGTTACTCTTTTAGTAGGCAATGGACGACCCATTGTTCTTTTCATAACCTTGTCATATTCCTTTTCTAAAATTTGATTGATAGAAATTGATCCTCCACTTATTAAAAACCCTCCAATACAAAAAGCAATGAACTGCCTCCAATCAACTATCCCATTATTGCCAAGAATATATCCAAACCCTGATGAAAAGGCTACTAAAAAGCTTAATCGAAATTTTAAAAGTTCAAAATAACTTTTAAGCTTCATAGTCATGAAAGAATACAATTCCACTTTTCCAGTAGTTCCCACCATATCAACCTATAACAATTTTATTTGTTGAATTAACAATTAATAAATACATATAATAAAGTACTCCAAAAATAACAGTACTAAAAAGCAAATGAATTGGCTGGATGAATGGTGGAATACCAAAATAAGCCATAGCAACTCCACTCAAAATTTCAATGGAAATTAACACTAAAATATATTTTCCAATTTTTTTTATTAATAGCGATTGAGTACTATTTTTCAATATCGAATACAACAACCATGCATGAATTCCAATAATTAGTATTGAGAATGATCTGTGAATCAAAAAATTTATCCCTGTTCTGCTAACCCATGTTTCTCGAAAAGCAAATGAAAGATCCACAGCAATGATGTCAATTGCTTCCCTCACTTGAGTTCCTAATACAATTTGAATAGCCATCGCAACCAAGCACGTTACTGTAGTTGCAATTATCATCTTTTTATGATTTGGCTCGGCGGAACTTATTGTAGATTTTCTTACTCTGAAATTGATATATATCAATAGTAAAACAATTACTAAGGCAATTATCATATGTATAGTTATCATCCAAGGCATTAAATTAGTAGATACTACAATTGATCCTATCCATCCTTGAAAACCCACCAAAACAAATGTAAAAACAGACAAATAGAAAACTAATCTATCTTGCTTTATATATGAAATAGAACCAATCATCATCGCAAATATTAATAAACCTATGGTTGCTCCAACCAATCGGTTTGCATATTCGGTCCAGGTTCTATACACATTAAAATCTTCTTCAATTAATAATGATTTGTCATTTACAATTTCATCTGCCTTTTTATTCATTCCCAAAAAAATCAAATACTTTGCGAAACGCATATTTTTATCTTGCCTGTAGCTTGCATAATATTCCTTGTAATCAGCCGGAAGCTCAGATACATCAGTTGGAGGTATGAAGCTCCCGAAGCATTTTGGCCAATCGGGACAACCCATTCCTGACCCCGTACTTCTTACAATCCCTCCAACCAAAATTAAGAAGTAAACAGCAATTAGAGTGGTAAAGCTTAGTTTCCTAAAAACAATATGTCTTTTATTTTGAGTCATTAAGACTTTGGAGCTGATTTATCTTTTTGCACTAATTTTTGCTCACTAGGCAAGTTAGATTCCTGTGTTTCAGAAAATGGTATGTTTTGCGGGATAAAATCCTCTTTAGCTCCGGGCTTACTATAATCATAAGGCCATCTGTGAACTGAAGGAATTTCTCCAGGCCAGTTCCCATGTTTTGGATTTCTTGGTGTAGTCCATTCCAGGGTATTAGAGCCCCATGGATTTGCAGGAGCTTTTTTACCTTTGTACATACTATAAAAGAAATTGAATAGAAAAAGAAATTGTGCAGCGAAAGTTAAAAAAGCAGCAACGCTAACAAATGTATTCAAATCAACAAAAGTGCTGAAGGCATCGAAATTAGTAAATGAATAATATCGCCTTGGGAATCCTGCAATACCAATATAGTGCATTGGGAAAAATATCATATAAACTCCAATAAATGTGATCCAGAAGTGGATATACCCCAATTTATTATCCATCATTCTACCAAACATTTTTGGGAACCAATGATAAACTCCTGCCAAAAGCCCAAAAAATGCTGCACTTCCCATTACCAAATGAAAATGAGCAACAATAAAATACGTATCATGTAATTGAATATCTATTGCAGAATTTCCCATATGCAATCCGGTCAATCCGCCTGATATGAAAAACGATACCAAGCCAATAGAAAACAACATGGCCGGTGTAAAAATGATATTTCCTTTCCACAATGTTGTGAGATAATTAAACACTTTGACCGATGAGGGTACGGCAATGATTAATGTAAGTAACATAAAAATCGATCCCAGAAAGGGATTCAATCCACTCACAAACATATGATGTGCCCATACTACAAACGATAGTACTGTTATTCCCAACATAGAAATGATCATGGCTTTATAGCCAAAAATTGGTTTTCTACTGTTGGTTGAAATAATTTCTGATGTTATTCCCAATGAAGGGAGCAAAACGATGTAAACTTCGGGATGACCAAGAAACCAGAATAGGTGTTGAAATAATATTGGACTTCCACCCATATTTGGAAGCGCCTCCCCTGCAATATAAATATCTGATAAGTAAAAACTTGTACCAAAACTTCGGTCGAATATTAACAATAATGCAGCACCAAGTAAAACTGGGAATGATAATAATCCAATAATTGAGGTAAGAAAAAACGACCAAATAGTCAATGGAAGTTTCAAAAATGACATCCCTTTTGTCCTTAAATTTATTATTGTAGTAATATAATTAATACCACCTAAAAGTGTTGAAACAATAAATAACGCCATTGCCACCAACCATAATGTCATGCCCAGACCTGAGCCTGACATGGCTTGCGGTAATGCACTTAGTGGTGGATATATCACCCACCCTCCAGATGCGGGACCAGTTTCAATAAATATTGAGGCAAACATGATGATACTTGAGGCAAAGAAAAACCAATACGAAAGCATATTCATAAATCCCGAAGCCATGTCTCTGGCTCCAATTTGAAGCGGAATCAGGAAATTGCTAAATGTGCCACTCAATCCAGCAGTAAGTACGAAAAAGACCATTATTGTTCCATGCATTGTTACCAAGGCAAGAAAAAACTCAGGATCGATTTTTCCTGTAGAAGTTATCCATTTGCCAAATAATGGCCTTAACCATTCGATTTGTGCATCTGGAAATCCAAGCTGAATACGGAACACAACGGACATAAACCCACCAATCAACGCCCAAATTATCCCAGTGATCAGGTATTGCTTGGCGATAGTTTTGTGATCGGTAGAAAAAACATATTTTGTTATAAAATTACCATGGTGCTCATGCGAATGATCTTCTACATCATGATTAACAGGTTCACTTACTACAGTTGAATCCATATTATAATTTTTTTTTAATTTGTTGACTGCTGTTAGTTCAATATTGCTGATTCACTTTGTGATTTTATCATAGCCAGCTCTTTTAAATTATCTGGTACCTGAGCCATGTACTCTTGGTTTTTAGATAACCAGGGCACTTGTTCAGATTTCCACTTTTCATAAGCTTCGGGTTCTTCAACCACTATTAAAAACCGCATCGAAAAATGGCCTTTACCACATACTTCGGTACAAGCAATTTCGTAATTAAACTCTGGGTTGCCAGTCTCAATTCTCATCTCCGCTGTAGTTTTTGTAGGTACAAACCAAAATCTCGTTGGCATGCCTGGTACAGCATCCATTTTCAATCTAAAATGTGGAGCAAACACAGAATGAAGAACATCTCTTGCTCTTATTTTAAACTCTACAGGTTGCCCTTTGGGCAAATGCAACTCTCTCGGCATGAAATCATCAAATGAAGCTCGATCTGAAAAATCTAATCCAAATTCATTTGTAGCATCTATTTTTCGAAAATCATGTGAACCTAATACATCGTCTTTACCCGGGTATCTTACCTTCCATGCAAACTGATATCCCATTATTTCTACTACTTCGGCATTTTCGGGGGCAGGTGCCATCACTTTATTCCACACAACCAATCCGTACACTACGAGTATTGTCAGTACCACTGCCGGCACAACAGTCCAAATTAACTCAAGTTTGTTATTATCAGGAAAATATAATGCTCTTCGATTGGAGCTATGTTGATATTTGTATGGAAAATAAAACAGTAGAACCTGCGTGATTATAAATACTACCCCGGTAATTGCAGTGGTTACCCAAAACATTCTGTCAGTTAGCACTCCATGCTCTGAAGCAATCGGCAACTGATAGACATCAAAGTTTTTAATAGAATACCAAAAAAACAATATCAAGCTAAAAATCATGAATACCATACCAATCATGGCATTTGTCCTGTTGAAACCATTGCCCACCTTTTTGTCAGATTCTTTCATGACATTAACCAATGTATGCAACCTGAAAATTAAAAGCAGAATAATAAGAATGAGGAATACGCCGACTCCAATAGAAAATCCAATCATAATTTTTTAGCTATTACTATATGAACTTTTTGGGTGTGAAGGTAGAAATAGAAAATACTTATAAATTAATCTAACCCTACTTCACTAATACTTTACAAACTCACGGTAAGCCGTGATAATTTATTGATGCTACTAAATACGATGATGAAGGCTTTCTTCAATCATCGGGTGATTTCGAGCAACTACAGGCGCCTTTGACAAAGTACGCAACACAACATATATAAAACTAGCTGCAAATATTGCAGCCATTCCAATTTCAATAAATCCAAATCCTCCATTTTCACTTAAAGATCCAGGAGTGATCATTAAATAAAAATCAAACCAATGTCCAATTAGAATAACTGAACAAACAATTTTGAGGAATATCGTATGCCTTTTTGAATCTCTGGTCATTAGGAATAAAAAGGGGAATACAAAATTTAAGAATAAATTAACGAAAAATATCCAGCTATAATTATCACTATTTAATCGTTCGACAAAATACACTGTCTCTTCAGGTATATTTGCATAATAAATTAATAAAAATTGTGAAAACCATAAATAAGCCCAGAATATACTAAAAGCAAATATATACTTTCCGAGGTCATGAAGATGACTTGAAGATAACTGCATTAGGTAACCTTGATCTCTTAGCCAAACAACCATAAGGGTAATTGCTGCCAATGCAGAAACAAACCAACTAGAAAATACATACCAGCCGAACATGGTGCTAAACCAATGGGTATCAATAGAAAGTACCCAATCCCATGCTGCTGTTGAAGATGTCACTGCAAATACAATAATAAATACAGTAGAGTAAACTCTAATTTTCCCCCAGTGTCCTACACCTCCATTCATGTCTTCTTTTAGAGATTCATTTCGGATGAATCGATACATCAAAATCCACACTAAGAAATATATTACCATTCTAATCAAGAAAAAAGGAAGATTTAAATATCCCTGTTTTCCCGCAATTATTGCATCATAATTATCGCCACCTTCAACATAAAGCGAACTATCCAACCAGTGAAATACATGGAAGTGAGAAGGTCCGGCAAAATTTGATAAGCCAAAGATCACCAACGTAAGTCCAAATGCTACATATAACCACCCACCAAATGCTTCAGGTATTCGTTGAAAATAAGCAGACCAGCCTGCTTGCGAGGCATATTGTAAAGCTAAAAACAAGACCCCTGTAAGGGCGATGCCCAAAAAATATATGTTATTAATCCAGAGATTGACCCACACTCTATGCATCCAGTGAAAGTGATGTCCTGTAGCGCCTGCTTCTTCATGGCCATGACCCCCAAATGCAATAAGTAAAATTCCTACCACCACCAAAGCCAATCCCACCAATTTGGCGATCAACAGCTTTTTTTGAATCTCAGCAGTAAAAATAAATTTATCTTCAGACATGATGATCTATTAAGTTATTCCTAGTTTTGATTTTGTAATACGTTAACATACCTCGTGATTTTCCATCGCTCTTCTACTGATACCTGTGAAGCATGCGACATCATTCGACCTCTGCCAAATGTTATGGTATGAAATATTTGCCCTTCCGGTAGTTCTTTAACTCTGCCCAGATTATATGCTGGAACACCCATCATTACTTTACCGACCAGTCCGTCACCTTGTCCGCTTAATCCATGGCAAGATGAACAATATATACTATATAGTGCTTTTCCTTGATCAAGTATTGCTGCAGTAGAATCTAATGGATTTGCCAAAACTCTTCCGGCATACTCTGCACTATCTTTGTGGATTCTGTACGGCAAATATCCGTTTTCACTTCTTTTAACCGTATTGGCAACAGGCTCTCTCATAGTCATATTATGTGGATTGTTGGGATTGCTATTAAAATATTCTCCCAATCCATCTTCTCTGTTACTCAGCCATTGTCCTTGACCATCATCGGTGATTTGACTCAATCCTTCATAAGGAACAGAGTGATACATGTTTGGTGCATATTCCAAACCCGGAAAATCATCCTTGGCTTCACAAGAAAATAAAGCAACTCCCAGTACAATGAGTAATATGCCATGAATATTACTTTTATTCATTATAATATTATTTTTAATCGAAACTCTTTTCATTTACCTCTTCAGCACCAGATTGCGCAACTATCTTACTTATCTCATCTTTTGCCAATTTATTTTCTGCCAAGTCAATAGCAATTACATGCTTGTCGTCTGTAATTCGTATATCAAAAATCTTTGCCTTTTTATATGGTTTTAGGTCGCTGGCGATAAAGAAAGTTGCCACCATACCCAAAGCACTCAACAAAACTGTTATCTCAAATGCAACAGGTATAAAAGGTGGTAGTGAGGCATAGTTTTTCCCGCCAATGATCATTTGCCAGTCATAACCCATCATCCAGTACTGCATCAGCAACGCTAACGACAACCCCAAAACCCCAAAGGCAAATGCCGCTTTGGGTAATCGTGAATGTTTATACCCAAGTGCCTCATCAATACCATGAATTGGAAAAGGAGAAAATACTTCATGTATTTTTACATTTGCAGCTCTAATGCTCTTTACTGCCTTTAGAGCAATATCATCATCTCCATAAACGCCTACAATATATGTATTATCCATTGCCATTTATTTTATTGCTTTATCAGATGTAGAAGTAGATTTAAGAATACTTTTCACCTCTGCCATATTGATTACAGGGAAAAATTTAGCAAATAAGAAAAATGCTGTGAAGAACAATCCAAAAGTGAACAAGTAATCTCCAACATCATAAAAGGTCGGATAAAACATTGCCCAACTACTTGGTAAATAATCTCTGTGAAGTGAGGTTACAATGATTACAAATCGTTCAAACCACATGCCAATATTCACAACTATTGAAAGCACAAAAGTCGCCCATAAACTTGTCCTGATTTTTTTGAACCAAAACAATTGCGGTGAAACAACATTGCAAGTCATCATAGTAGCATAAGCCCACCAATATGGGCCTGTTGCTCTATTAAGAAATGCATATTGCTCTGCCGGAACTCCAGAATACCAGGCCATAAATAATTCTGTCATATAGGCTATTCCCACAATCGATCCCGTCACAATGATAATGATATTCATATATTCTATATGTGTGACGGTAATGTAATCTTCCAACTTATATACTTTCCTAGTTATCAAGAGAAGTGTCAACACCATGGCGAATCCCGAAAAAACAGCTCCCGCAACAAAATATGGTGGGAAAATTGTTGTATGCCAACCTGGAATTATTGAGGTAGCAAAGTCAAATGATACAATGGTATGAACAGAGAGTACAAGAGGTGTTGCCAATCCAGCCAATATCAAGGAAACTGACTCATATCTTGACCAATCCTTAGCACTACCTGTCCAGCCAAAGCTTAATGCACCATAAATAGCTCCAGAAACTTTGTTTTTAGCTGTAACAGCCCTGTCTCTTATTGTTGCAAAATCTGGGATTAAACCGATATACCAAAATACCAATGATACCGTAAAGTAGGTTGATATGGCAAATACATCCCAAAGTAGTGGACTATTGAAATTTACCCAAAGAGACCCAAATGTATTTGGAAGTGGAAATACCCAGTAAAACCCAAGCCAAAGTCTTCCCATGTGAATGAATGGAAAAAACAAAGCGCAAATTACTGCGAATATCGTCATGGCTTCAGCAGCTCTGTTGATTGACATTCTCCATTTCTGCCTGAACAATAACAGTACAGCTGAAATCAACGTGCCGGCGTGGCCGATACCTACCCACCAAACAAAGTTGGTGATATCCCATGCCCAACCTATGGTTTTATTTAAACCCCAAACTCCAATTCCCTCCCAAAGGGTTATTGATACTGTGTATAGACCTACACCTAAAAATGAAAGTGAAATTGCGATCGCCAAAAACCAAGTTTTTGGTGGTTTCGCCTCTACCCTCTCACAAATATCCTGAGTAACGTCTGCTACAGTTTTTGCACCTGTAACAAGTGGTGTACGTACGGATGAAACTATTTCCATATAGATTATGCGTTTTCTTCCTTATTTCTAACTTTAGCCAAATACCAAACATTTGGCCTCACATTTATTTCCTCGAGAACATTATATGCTCTATGCTCATGAATTTCTTGCTTATCACCTTTGTCTTTCACTTGAAGCAATTTAGATACTCTGCTTTTAGAATCTTTGATATCTCCAAATACAATAGCATCAGTTGGGCAGGCATTAGCGCAAGCTGTGGTCACTTCACCATCAATTACTCTTCTTCCTTTTTTCTTAGCTTCAAGTTTTCCCAATTGGATTTTTTGTACGCAGAAAGAACATTTTTCCATTACTCCCCTTGAACGCACAGTTACATCTGGATTGAGTACCATTTTACCCAAGTCATTGTTCATTGACGAATTGTCAGGGAATTTTACATTGTCATGATATTTAAACCAATTAAATCTTCTGACTTTATAAGGACAGTTATTGGCGCAATATCTTGTACCAATACATCTGTTATAGACCATTTGGTTGAGTCCTTCCGTGCTATGAGTTGTTGCAGCAACAGGGCAAACTGTCTCACAAGGAGCGTTGTTGCAATGCTGACACATCATTGGTTGAAATGTTACCTCAGGGTTCTCAGCAGCAATCTCCAATTCAGCATTGCTTTTGGCTGATTTTTCACTGCTGTAATACCTGTCAATTCTGATCCAAGCCATTTCCCTTCTGTTCAACACCTCTTCTTTGCCAACAACCGGCACATTGTTTTCTGCTTGACAAGCGACCGAACAAGCACTGCATCCTATACAGGAATTAAGGTCAATCGACATGTTCCAATGATGATTATTATAGTCATGTCCTTTCCATAGAGATATTTCTCTTGGCTGGATCTTACCATCTATTTTTTCATCACCCAATTTTTTTTCTAAAGCATTTGATACTGCAATCTTTGGTCTATGAAAGGCATGCTCCGGGTGGTTAATGAAAGTGTCAAGATTGGTTTCCTGCACTACATATTCCCTGTTCATAAAAGTTTGATGCGTTTGTGTGTGTGCTACTTTTACTCTTTTCCCAGTTGTTGAAACTTTTACATTAGCAGTCCTACTCATGTTGGTAACACCAGATATCTCTTGAATCAATGGAAAAGCATTTACTCCTATATTATTGGCTACTCTTCCTGCCTTTGTCCTTCCATATCCAATGGCAAGTCCAACAGTTCCGCGCGCCTGGCCAGGTTGAATAACAGCAGGCAAAACTAATGATTGATCATCAACGTTCAACTGTACTTCATAGGTCTCACCTTCATACATTTCTATACCAAGCTCGTTGGCCATGGCCTGGCTAATAGTCAAATAATTTTCCCAACAAGCTTTGGTAATAGGATCTGGCGTTTCTTGCAACCATGGGTTATTTGCTTGTGAACCATCACCAATGGCGATAGTTTCATAAATTGCTAATTCAATTCCTTCATTTTGCACCTTATAGGTACTAGATATTTGAGATATAGCAGTATTTAAATCTCCACCAAATACGATGAACTCCATTGTCGTTGCTCTCAAATCATCAGCGTAGACGCCATCATAAAGGCATTGATCAAAAAATGTCTGGAAATCCAGTTGTTTAGTCTGGGTACTGAATATGTTCTCTTTCCAGTAACTCTTCACAAATTCAAAATAATCAGTATTTTCACTGCCAGCCCATGTCAATAATGTTTGCTGAGCTTGGCGAGTATTAAACAAAGGTGATATAGTTGGCTGCACCAAACTGTATCTGCCTTCCAACGGATGGGCATCATTCCATGATTCCAAATAATGATGATCCGGAGCAAGGTAATCAACGTCAGAAGCTGTTTCATCAGCTGATTCAGATATGCTTACTTTCAGGTTTACTTTGCCTAGTGCATTTTTTATTTTATCTCCTAAATAATAATCATATACAGGATTGCAATTCAAAAATATTACTCCTTCAATTTTTCCTGACCCCAAATCAGCAACAAACTGCTTCATTTGGTCATCATTTCCCTGACGGAAATAAACTGGTGTTTTAAGATCAATTGTTGAATTAATGTTTCCCAGTAAATCATTAATAGCATTTACAACGATTTGAATATTTGGATCATTACTACCTGCTAAAATCAATGACTTCCCTTTGTTTTTCCAAAGGTCATTTGCTGCCGAAGCCAAATTATCAACTTCTATTTTTGGAACCGATATTTGCTGTCGTCCAGATTTCGATGCCAGTATGTTATATAATGTTGCAACTATCAGGCCTTCGGAAGATGGCTTAATTGGTGTTCTGTAATCTGCATTTGCACCAGTTAAAGAAAGATTGCTCTCAAATTGATAAAGCCTCGACATTTCTTTATTGCCATGATCAAGCTTTCTGTTTTTTATAAATTCAGAACTGTTTTTATTTGGATTAATCCAGGTGCCTAAAAAATCTGCCCCAAAACTTACCACTGTTTTTGCCTTAGCGAATTTGTAGGTTGGAATTACAGCCTTTCCAAAAGATTCTTTATTTGCTTTAATAATACCATATGCTGAAACAGGATCATACATTACCAATTCAGTCTTTGGATATCTTTTAATAAATTCATCAATAACTGCTTTGGTGGAAGGACTTAAAATTGTCTTACTTACAATTTTTATCTGTCCGCCTCCAGATGATATATTTTCAAGCTTGGCCTTTACCTGATTATCCAATTCAGTCCACTCAACCTGAGATCCATTAATGGCTGGTGAATTTAATCTTGCCTTATCGTATAGAGAAAGTACCGATGCTTCGGCCTGGGCATTGGTACCACTACCTGAAACATCAGAAAGCTTATTCGAATCTATTTTTATTGGTCTCCCTTCTCTTGTTTTTACAACAATACTGCAATAGTTTCCTCCATTTGTATAGGTTGAGGCATAGTAGTTTGGAATACCGGGATCTATTTCTTCAGGTTTATTAAGATAAGGTATGGCTTTTCTTACTGGTGCTTCACAGGCTGCCAACGAAGCTGCAGCTAAGCTAAACCCCATTAGCTTAAGAAAATCACGTCGAGAACTTCCTCCTTCCTCATCCTGAAGCACACCACCCTTGAAAGGTAATTCCTGTGGAAATTCTTTATCAGCATATTTAACAAATCCCGGATCATTGGTTAACTGTTCAACCCCTTTCCAGTATTGCTTTTTATTATCTTTCATAAATATATTTATGCGATTTATAAAATCCTGTTTACTAAATCAATTCATTAATAATGACATTTTGAGCATTCAAGCCCACCAATGTCTTGAACAACCATAGGTTGTTTGGATATTTTATTATGCTCTTCAACCAACTTATCGTAATATCCATTATCCCTGGTATTGATTTCTGTTTTTCTATGACAATCAATGCACCAGCCCATAGTAAGGTTAGCATTTTGTTCCACTACTTCCATTTCCTGAATTTCTCCATGACATGTCTGGCATGCTATTCCACCAACTTCCACATGTTGGGAATGATTGAAATATGCCAAGTCAGGTAAATTGTGTACCCTTACCCATTCGATTGGGGTATTGTTAATCTTAGCATCATATATTTTTTGAATTTCCGTTGAAAGCTCGGTAGCACCAGCAACTTTTACAATAGAACTGTGGCAGTTCATGCAAATATTTACAGATGGAATATTGGCATTTTTACTTGTTCGAACTCCCGTATGGCAATAATTACAATCTATTTGGAAATCTCCAGCATGAAGCTTGTGAGAAAAAGCAATTGGTTGTGTAGGGGCATAACCTTTCTGAACGCCCACAATAAATAAACCATCGATTACCGTTTTTAAGACAATGGCTGTAAATACGAATGTCATTACCCAAATAAAGCCTGGGCTTTTTACGAAACCTCCAAAATCAAAACTCTGAAATACAATTTCTTTATCGTCATCTGACAATTGAGATTTCTGCTTTAGATATTTGGTCAATACAGAGATTAATACGAAAAGCATTACAAGTATTAATACCAATACCACAAATAGGATAATTAGTAAGGTTGTTACAAAGCTGGAGGATAAAATACCTTGCTGGGCAACTTGTTGACCATCTGATCCAATAGTAACCGCCACTTCTTCTACCGGAGGGCCTTTTATTGTTTCACTTTTAATAAATTCGATAACAGCATTTAATTCATCATCTGAAAAATCAAAAGGTGTCATCAAGGTTTTGTTAAACTCATTATAAAGATCAATAGCATACTTATCGCCACTATTAATTACTTTCTGGGAATTCGTAATAAAAGCCTTTATCCATTCTACCGGCCTTCTGTTATGCACATCAGCAAGTGCAGGACCGATTTTTTGTTGGTGAATATCATGACAAACAAAACAGTTATTCTTAAATAATGATTCGCCAGTCGAAGCCAACTCAATATTTATTTCAGAATCTACAGCTGCACTATCTGCCTCTTGGGCATGCAAAGGCAAATTGGTTAGAAAAAAAATAGAAGTTATAATAAAATAGTATCTTCTAAAAATTGATATGATAGACATAGATTAATGTTTTTTCAGCAGCTTTTTCGTAAGGGTCATTTTTTAAAGGCACAAATGTAATATGGAAGATTTTCTTTTCAAACCTCAAATTGAAAGTTATACATTAATATTTCTTTTTTTTGCTGATAAAAGTTCTCGTTTGTTAAAATTATTATGATAACAATAAACTGGAAGTCTATTCTAACGCCACTATCAAAGAGATTTGAAATTTTTCTAATAATTATGGATGTCTGTACTCAGCCGTAAATATTTTTAAATTTTGAATTTTATTACCAAATAGATATCCTTTCATATGACACTACTAACATTTTATGTAGTCGTTTCTGGTACAACATTTTTTGTGTAACCATCTTTTGCATTAATTTTATCAATACCGTTCTAATACAATTAATTTCTCTTTCCTTTGTTAATAACTAAATCCTCTTCAAAATTTTATGAAATACTTAATCAGTACAATTGTTTTTATTGCCCTTACATCTTCATCCGTTATCAAAGACATCGATCTTGATGAAATGGGATGGCCCAGAGAAATAAAATTTAAGAAAGGTGTGGTTACAATTTATCAGCCTCAAATCGAAAAATTTGATAAGAATAAAATTGAAGCTCGCGCAGCCGTAGCATTAAAACCCAACGACAAACCAACGATCTTCGGCGCTATGTGGTATTCCTCAAGAGTAATAACTGATAAGGATGAACATTTGGTAACCTTTGATGAAATCATAATTGAAACATTAAAATTCCCGGAAAATGATGAGGATCAAATTAAAAAATTAAAGGAAGGACTAAGTAATAAACTGGCCGGGCTAAGTATGACCATGTCACTAGAGAGATTTACGTCTAGTATTGCCCATCTAAAAGGTGATGAACAGCATGATGAGCAATTTAATAATATTCCTCCAGACATATATTACGAAACTATTCCAGCAGTTCTTGTATTTATCGATGGCGACCCTATTTTAAAAGAAATTGAAAATTCTACATTTAAATATGTGCTCAATACGCCATATTTTTTAGTACAAAATCCTACTGATAAAATACACTATTTGAAAGGTGGTGAATGGTGGTATAGTTCCAAAGAAATAGAAAATAATTGGAAATCTATTGACTCGCCGCCAAAGACTGTAAGTGATTTGGCAGAGAAGGCATTTGAAGGTGATGAAAATGACATTGATTCTATAGGGATGCAATTAGACAAAGCGCCGAAGTTGATTATATCTACAAAACCAGCTGAGCTAATACAAACGGATGGAGAACCAAAATTTGAGCCGGTTACTGGTACTGAATTACTTTTTCTTACTAATTCTGAAAGCGATATTATCATGGACATCAGTTCACAAAAGTATTTCATTTTAATAGCCGGAAGATGGTATGAATCGAAGCAACTTGGAGATAATAAATGGAAATATGTTGCATCAAAGGACCTTCCGAGTGATTTTGAAAAGATCCCGGAAGATTCAGATATCGCTGATGTGCGATTTAGTGTCCCGGGAACCCAGGAGTCTAAGGATGCTTTATTAGAAAATACTATACCACAGACTGCTGAAATAGATCGCAAAACAGCAACAGTAGAAGTGCAATACGATGGCAATCCTAAATTTAAAAAAATTGAGTCAACATCTGTTAGTTATGCCGAAAACTCAGATAAAACTGTTTTGCTCATCTCCAACAAATATTATTGCGTTGATGACGCGATTTGGTTTATTTCTTCTAAAGCTACAGGCCCATGGGAAGTGTGTATTGAAGTCCCCGAAGAGGTGCAGGAGATCCCTCCTAGTTCACCGGTTTATAATGTAAAATATGTTTATATCTACGACTCTACACCAGATGTAGTCTATGTTGCCTACACTCCTGGGTATTATGGATCATATGCATATTATGGAACAGTAATCTATGGAACAGGATACCGGTATCATCCATGGTATGCTCACTACTATTACCCCAGACCAGTAACTTATGGCTTTGGTATTCATTATAATCCATGGACAGGCTGGGGATTTAGCTATGGTA
>CAYREN010000081.1:0-15885 GCA_964423255.1 uncultured Roseivirgaceae bacterium
TCGAACGCAAAATTCCAATTCAAGATATATTGTCATTGCATCGGAGTTATAACCTGATTTCATCACCGGCAAGCTCTCTGAAAAGATTGAAAGTAAAATATAAAAAAGGCGAAGTGTTAATTTCGCCAACAAATGAAAAAGAGTTTATTGGATTCTTGAAGTCAATTAATCCAACAATAAAAACAGAATGAGTGATATTATCCTTTTATTACATTTATCAGAAAAATTACCATTGTAAAATAAAGCCTAAAATGAAAAAAGTAATAATAATTTTCTTTGCATTTATAACTGTCTATTCTCTTACAGTGCAGATTGATCTGAAATCCATGAATTATCGTGAAAATATCCGAGCTGCAAATGATAAGCCAAATTTTATTTTAATTGTGGCGGATGATCTGGGATTTGGTGATTTGGGATTTACAGGAAGTACCCAAATAAAATCTCCCAATATTGATCAACTTGCCAACTCAGGAGTAATATTCACAGAAGGCTATGTTTCTTCAGCAGTTTGCAGTCCATCTCGTGCTGGATTTTTAACGGGTATAAACCAGGTAAAATTTGGCCATGACAATAATCTTGCAGAAAATCAGCCAGGTTTTGATCCTCAATATTTGGGTTTGCCATTAAGTCAAAAAACAATTGCTGACCAACTGAAACCACTGGGATACACGAATGGGCTTATTGGAAAATGGCATCTTGGCACTCAAGCGCAATTTCATCCATTAAAAAGAGGGTTTGATGAATTTTGGGGATACACTGGTGGGGGGCATGACTATTTCACCTCTCAGCCTGATGGAAAAGGATATAAATCACCTATTGAGTGCAATTATAAAACGCCGGACCCAATAAGCTACATTACTGATGATGTAGGCGATGAGTGCGTAGATTTTATAAAAAGAAACAAAGATCGCCCGTTTTTCTTGTTTGCCTCATTTAATGCACCCCACACACCAATGCAAGCCACAAAGGAAGATCTGAAATTATATGAGCATATTAAAAACATTAAAAGACGCACTTATTCGGCTATGGTTCATCGGCTGGACATAAATATTGGTAAAATTAGAGCAGCAATAAACCAGGAAGGTCTTGGTGATAATACATTGATTATATTCATAAGTGACAACGGAGGTCCAACAAATACCAATGGTTCAATAAATGCACCATTTAATGGACAAAAAGGGATATTACTGGAGGGAGGTATTCATGTGCCGTATGTTATGAATTGGCCAAATACTTTTCCGTCAGGAACGAAATATGAATACCCGGTTTCATCATTGGATATTGCACCTACATTTCTTGCTTTGGCAGGTGGAGAGCTTGGAACTAACGATAAATTTGATGGCGTAAATTTAGCTCCATACTTATCGGGAGAAAAAGCTACAGTTCCACATCAGGGATTGAAATGGCGATTTACAATTAGTGCGGCCATAAGGGAGGGCGATTGGAAATTAGTAAGACTTCCCGATCGATTGCCTATGCTATATCATTTGCCATCAGATATATCTGAACAAAACAATGTTGCAATGGAGCAAATTGAAAAAACAAAAGAGTTATTAAAGAAACTCGGAGATTGGGATGTGAGACTGCCCCATCCTGTATTTTTGGAAGGGGCTGTCTGGAAACGAAGGCAACTTGATTTATATGGTAAAGAATATCAACTTACTCAACCTGCGATAGAATAAAGTTGAACCAAAACATGCCAACTAAAACTGCAATCCAGAAATGCTTTTTTAGTCTGGTCAATTAACCAATTATAACTTGTATGGATAAAATCGAATTAAGCAGAAATTTTGAATTAGTCAGAGGTCAGTTAAAATCTTATATTCTTAGAATGACTGCAAGTGTTCATGACACGGAAGATTTAGTGCAGGATACCTGGATAAAGGCCAATGAAAAGCTTGATACATTTAAGGCAGAGTCAACTTTAAAGACATGGATTTTTTCTATAGCCTCTAACCTCACAATTGATTACCTCAGAAAGAGAAAAAGATGGCCGGAAAATGTAACTGACATTTGTAAAGAGGCATTTCTTGGTAATCCGGCAGCTTTTCAGTCAACCATGGAGATTGCCCAAAGTTCTCCTCATGCCAAGTTTGAAGTAAAAGAGCATATCGCTTTTTGTTTCACTTGCATTTCAAAATCCTTACCTATTGAACAACATCTTTGCTTATTATTAAAGGAAGTTTATGATTTTAAAATAAAAGAGATATCCATAATTCTGCGAACTACAGATCAGCTGGTAAAATATCATTTACATACTTCGAGGCAAAAAATGGTTGACCTGTTTGAAGGGCGTTGTGCATTGATCAATCAAAAAGGAGTATGTCATCAATGCTCTGAGATGAATGGTTTATTTAATCCGAAACAGAAAATCGAAGAAGAGCTTGTGAAAATTAAAATGGTCAGGGATGCTAAAAAAGTTGATAAGCAAAGACTCTTTGACCTGAGATTGGAAATTTTAAAAGGTATAGATCCATTTACTTCCAATGCCCATGAATTGCAACTCCATCATTTAGAGCATAATAGAATTGTTATGGAAGAGCATTTAAAAAAAAATGGATAGAATCCTATCCTTTTTTTGAGCTGAGGCGTCAAAGCAATAAACAATTTGTAACATGAATAATCTAACTACAATTTTATTGCTTATGACAAGTTTAACTACAGTTGCTCAAAATGAAAGAGCTACCACTACAAAAAAAACATTTAGCCGATCGACTAGCGTAAGTATCGAAATTCATTCTGACGCCTCAATCATATGGGCTTTATTGACAAATACCGAAGATTTTCCAAGGTGGAATTCTACTGTCAGCTCAATTGAGGGAAATATAAAAACAGGAGAAAAAATTAAGCTTAAAAGTTATCTGGATCCGGATCGAACTTTTAAAATTAAAATTAAAGAAATGATACCCGAACAGAAAATGATTTGGGGTGATGCTATGGGTAAAAGAGTTTTCACAATAACGAAATCAGACAAGGGTGTTACTTTCTCCATGCATGAAAAAATTGGCGGATTGATGTTTCCTTTATTTGCCAACAAGATTCCATCATTTGATGAATCTTTTGAAAAATATGCTGCAGATCTCAAAAAAGAAGCAGAATTGATTTACAGTTTGAAATAGATCCCTTGTTAATAATTCATGAATATTTTCCATAGGAACAAGGGCGTTGACGGGTAAATTTAAAATTAATTGAATTCTTTCTGAGACAATTTAGTGTTTGTCTATAAAGTTGGAGTCTGTTCAGAATGTTCGAGATCAAGGCTTGCGAAGTTTCTATAAAACAGAGTTTACATAAGTAAATGAGTTTTATAGAAACAAGCGTAACACAGGGATCGGACATTATGGACAGACTCTTATTTATGTATTGAATGAATAAACAGCCTCTTGAATACAAGTGGAGAATATTGCTTGAACTTTTTGAACTGCTTATAAAAAAATGGTAAGGTTTCATAGCCGCATGAAAATCCAATTTCGGCAACCGGCTTATCTGTTTCCATCAACATCCTGGCAGCAATATTAATTCTGAATTCATTTAAATATTCAAAAAATGCCCGATTCATATTTTTACTAAAGAAACGTGAAAATGACTGTTCCGTCAGATTTAGTAAACCAGCCAAATCGCACAGTCGTATTTTTTCTTGATAGTTTGATTTTACAAAAGCAAATATTTTGTTTAACCTTTCACTGGTATCATAAGACAAATCATAGGCATAGCTTTGACCTGCCAATATTGAGTATCTTTTTTCTTGGGCTAAATTGTTCAATAATTCCAGTAATGAGAAGTAAATTTCAATAGGTGATTTATTAAGCATGCTTTCCATTTTTACCTTCGTTATTTCAGCGGTTTCTTTAAAGAAGGATATACCCCTGGTTGATTTTTCGAGTAGGGTAAATATTTGCTGGAATTCCGGCAGGTTATTCATTATCTCTGGCAACCACTGAATGACAATAGACCTGGCTGGCCTGGCATTGTTATTATTATTTTTCCAGCAATGCGGTAATTTTGGCCCAAGTAATATTAAATCTCCCGCATCAAATGTCTGAATATTGTTGCCAACATATCTGATTCCATTACTTTCTAAAATGTATGTTAATTCAAATTCCGGATGAAAATGCCAAGGTGCACTAAATTCCAGTTCTTCGTTTTTTGAAATGGCAATTGATCTTTGGTAAGATGACCTGACTTGCTCAAATGTAGCTTTCATTATTTTAAAATTCTTCTATTCTGTTTTATAAATTTATCATTATCAGTAAAATATGTTAAGATAAGTTATTTATTCGTCAAGAAAAAGGAAGATTTTCAAATTGTAATGTTTCATTTTTGAATTTGAACTAATTAAATATTATGAAAATGAACTATGATTTAGCCGACCATCATGAATTAATAGGAAACATGTTTCCAAAACTTTCTGCTACAGAAGCTTGGGATAAATACAAACTGAGCAATGACCAGATAGCCTTCTTCAATGAATTTGGGTACCTTCACAATATAAAAATATTGGATGATATCCAGGTGAATAATATGAAAGAAGATTTAGAGGTGGTCATTAGTCCAGCCAATCCAAAAAAAGAGTTGTTTTATGAATTTCATTCAAATCAATCAGAAGATCCAGATAAAACACTATTCCATTCTTTGGGCCACTGGAGGATTACGGAAGGCTTTCATGATATGCTATGGAATCCCAGATTTGTCGTTGCCGCATGCCAGCTTTTGGGAAATAAGGCTGTTCGATTTTGGCACGATCAACTTTTCTATAAACCCGCACATCACGGTGGGGTAGTGGCGTGGCATCAGGATTATAGTTACTGGACCAGGACCACGCCAATGCAACACTTAACGTGCTGGGTTGGTCTGGATGATGTATCAACCGAAAATGGTTGTGTATATTATATCCCAAAAAGCCATAGATGGAAATTACTCGATATGCCCAACCTGACAGGAGATATGGATGGCCTCAATAAATATTTAACTGAGAGCCAGCAAAAAGAATTTGAAAATAAAGTGGCCATAGAAATGCCAAAAGGATATGGTACCTTTCACCATCCGCTTATGGTGCATGGTTCTTATGAAAATTCTTCGTCCAGACCCAGAAGAGCTTTTGTGCTTAATGTATTTGGAGATGGAACACTTTCAAATTCAAATGATGCGCTGTTGGAAGGTGTCAATGTCTTAAAAAAGGGAGAGAAGATGGAAGGTAAATTTTTTCCATTATTGTATGATCCCGAAAATAAATAAACTATGCCGATAAAATGTAAAGCTGCTGTAGCCAACGGAGGCGGTAAATTCTTAATCGACGAGATACAAATTGAAGACCCCGAAGAGGATGAGGTGATCGTTAAAATTAAATCTGCTGGTTTATGCCACACAGATCATGATTCTTTGAGGTGGGGTAAGCCATTAGTAATGGGGCATGAAGGAGCAGGAACCGTGGAGAGAGTTGGATCTGGTGTTACTGATTTGAGTCCGGGAGATGCTGTCATTTTAAATTGGGCCACCCCATGTATGAAGTGCTTCCAATGCCAGGAAGGAAATCAACATATCTGTGAAAGAAATTCTCCAGTTGTGGCTGGTGCTAATGGCCATACGCCGGGTCATGCACATATTACCGGAACAACATGGCGGAATAAAGCTATTGAACGATCATTTAATTTGGGCACTTTGTCTGAATATGCATTGGTCAAATCTTTTGCTTGTGTAAAAAAGAATTCTAAAAAAATGCCTTTCACATCAGCGAGTATTGTGAGCTGTGGCGTGATGACAGGATATGGATCAGTTGTGAATGCTGCAAAACTAAAACCAGGAAGTTCGGCTGTAGTGCTTGGTACAGGTGGTGTTGGGCTTAATGTTATTCAAGGCGCCAGGATTTCGGGAGCTGCCAAGATAATTGCTATCGATATAAATGTGCAGCGGCTTGAAATGGCTAAACAATTTGGTGCTACGCATATCATTTTGGCAGATAAGGAAGATGCAGGATTGATAAAAGCTTCCGAAGCAGTAAAGCTCTTGACCGATGGGAGAGGGGCAGATTATGCCTTCGAATGTACTGCAATCCCAGCCCTGGGTGCAGCTCCACTTGCCATGGTTAGAAATGCCGGAACTGCCATTCAGGTTAGTGGGATAGAAGAGGAGATAACGATAGATATGAACCTGTTTGAATGGGACAAGATCTATATGAATCCTTTGTATGGTAAATGCCGTCCGCAAATTGACTTTCCTAAGATAATGGAATTGTATGACAAAGGAGAATTAAAACTGGATGAGATGATTACACATGTTTATCCACTTGATCAGCTTCAACAGGCATTTGACGATATGCTTGCCGGTAAGAATGCAAAAGGAGTTATTGAATTTGAATAATGTCAAAATTTAGAACTACTGAAATTTCTGACCCACTATTTGAATCGAACCAACTTCGGTTCATTACGGTAAAGTCACAAAACCTAAAAGGGCGTGGAGATATTTGCGTATTTGTTCCGGATGTACCGGAGGTTAATGACCTGCCAATCGCAATACTCCTGCATGGGGTTTATGGAAGTTCATGGGCTTGGGCGCTCAAAGGAGGTGCTCATCATACCGCACAGCGACTAATGACAAATGGAGAAATCAGACCTATGATATTGGCCATGCCTTCAGACGGGCTTTGGGGTGATGGATCTGCCTATTTACCACACAATGCATTGAATTTTGAACAGTGGATTTGTGAAGATGTACCTAGTGCTATACAAGAAAATATTCAACCCGGATCTAATAATAAACCCATACTTTTTATAGGTGGATTATCCATGGGTGGGTTCGGTGCACTAAGAATTGGTGCTAAATATCCATCAAAATTCAAAGCAATTTCCGGGCATAGTTCTGTTACATCCCTGGAACAAATGAAGGAATTTGTCGAAGAACCAATATCGTCTTATCAGCAGGCTGACCCAATTGATGAAGATGTTTTTTTAACAATGGTATTGAACAAGAACCATTTACCGCCTATCCGGTTTGACTGCGGGACAAAAGATCATCTCATTCAACATAATAGATTATTATCCAATCGACTGATAGAGATGGGAATTCCACATGTGTATGAAGAATTTGAAGGTGCTCACGAGTGGTCATATTGGCAAGAGCACCTTGCTGATACTTTGAAGTTTTTTGATCAGCAATTGCAGCTATCCGACTAAATTAAAGTTTGTCTAAGAAATTTATTTTTACCAAACTTAGACAAGTTTTTCAGAGTTTTTAAAAAGCACACCCAGACTCTATTTCTCAAATTCAAATCCTACACTACGTATTGTCGGGTCGTTAGGTTTCATACAAAACCATCACACTACCTCCAATTAATTTTTATAAACCTTTGGTTTTTAATGAATTCTTTGGGCGTTTTATCTAATATTTCTAGTCGCAAAGCATCTATTAGAGCATCTTTAGCAAAGGTATGATGAACAACTATACTTACTTCTCTTATTGGTTTAGGTTCTGTAAAATGAATATTACAACCTTTATCATATTTATTGATTGCCATTTCAGGAACCAATGTAAACCCCCCATAATTATCAACCATTTTTTTTAATGCCTCAATAGAACCGCTTTGAAATTGAATATTTTTTTTATTGGTGTTTTCACATAAATTTAAAACTTGGTTTCTAAAACAATGCCCACTTTCCAAAAGCCATACGTTAGACATATTTTTAATTTCTTCGGTCGAAATATTCACTTTATCTTCTAAATACTCACTTTTTTGGCCATAAAATACAAAAGGTTCATTATATAGCTTTATTTCTCTAATGAATGATTCGTCCAATGGAGTTACCAATATTCCAATATCTATTTCTCCTTTTTGTAAGGCTTTAATTATACTTTTGGTTTGCATTTCTTCTATTTCTAATATAGTATTCTGATGTTTTTCTGAAAAACTACCCGAAATCAAAGGGATAAGATAAGGGGAAATAGTAGGTATAACACCAATTTTAAATCTCCCTTCCAAACTCTCTAATTCTTCACTTACCATATTTTTTAACTCTCCTACTTCATTGAGAATAACTTTTGCTTTTTCTATAAACATTTCTCCCAGTGCTGTTGGCTTAAAAGGAGATTTACTCTTATCAAATATTGAAAATCCGATTTCTTTTTCCAATTTTTTAACTTGTATAGTAATAGTTGGTTGAGTAACAAAACACTTTTCTGCAGCAGTTACGAAATGTCTATAAATATCTAATGCGACAACGTATTCTAATTGTTGTAAAGTCATATATTAATATTATCTATACAAATATAGAATATATTAATTTGATTTATATAATGAGCGCATCTATATTTGTATTATCATTAACTGTTAAAACGTGAAAAGATGAAAAAAATAGCATTAATTATCATGATGATTATATCATTTACTGCTTGTCAGAATAAGAACAGTAACAAAGCAGAAGATGGAATTTCAGGAGCAACGACTACTAAAAAAAGCAACTTAAACAAAAGAGATGCCAGTAATAGTGACTGGTGGCCTAATCGATTAAATTTGGATTTACTCCGCAAACATTCCTCTCTAACAAATCCAATGAATGAAGAATTTGATTATGTCAAAGAGTTTAAAAGCTTAGATTACTTAGCGTTAAAAAAAGACATAAGAACATTAATGTCACAATCACAAGATTGGTGGCCTGCTGATTACGGAAGTTACGCAGGTTTATTTATTAGAATGGCTTGGCACAATGCCGGTACTTATCGTTCAGGTGATGGGCGTGGTGGTTCCAGATCCGCTCAACAACGATTTGCACCACAAAATAGTTGGCCAGACAATGCTAATTTAGATAAGGCAAGAAGACTACTTTGGCCAATAAAGAAAAAATATGGCAATAAAATTTCATGGTCTGATTTAATGATTCTAACAGGTAACGTGGCTCTTGAATCTACAGGATTTAAAACCTTTGGTTTTGCAGGAGGAAGAACGGATGTTTGGGAACCAAATGAAGATGTTTATTGGGGAGCTGAAGAAAAATGGCTAGATGACAGTAAACGCTATAAAGGTGGTCGAAAACTTGAAAATCCTTTAGCAGCAGTTCAAATGGGACTTATCTATGTAAATCCAGAAGGACCAAACGGTAATCCTGATCCGCTATTGGCGGCAAATGATATTCGTGAAACATTTGGAAGAATGGGTATGAATGATGAAGAGACGGTTGCCTTAATTGCAGGTGGTCATACGCTTGGTAAAGCACACGGAGCTGCCAGTGCGTCTCACGTAGGGGCAGACCCGGAAGCATCAGATATTGAAGCGCAAGGCTTTGGTTGGAAAAGTGATTATAAATCAGGTAAAGGGGCAGATGCAATAACATCGGGTTTAGAAGTAGTATGGACTTCTACTCCTTCAAAATGGAGCCACTTGTTCTTTTTTAATCTATTTGAAAATGAATGGGTATTAACAAAGAGCCCTGCAGGTGCCCATCAATGGGAACCTAAATCCCCTAAAATGATGGTTCCGGATGCCTTTGATTCGGATAAAATGGTTAAACCAGGGATGTTTACTACTGATTTAGCATTAAGGTTCGACCCTGTGTATGAAAAAATAGCAAGAAATTTTTATAACAATCCGGATACTTTTGATGAAGCTTTTGCTCGAGCTTGGTTTAAATTGACACATCGAGATATGGGACCAAAATCTACCTACCTTGGCCCTGAGGCACCAACAGAAGATTTGATTTGGCAAGACCCTTTACCAGCCGCAGACTACGCATCGATTGATGAAAAAGATATTGAATCTTTAAAAACACAAATTTTAAATTCTGGCTTGACTATTAGCGAAATGGTAACTACTGCGTGGGCATCCGCATCAACATACCGGCACTCTGATAGAAGGGGAGGAGCAAATGGTGCTAGAATTCGTTTAGAACCTCAAATAAATTGGGAAGTAAATAATCCTGAACAATTAAAAAAAGTTTTGACTGTTTTAGAAAAGATTCAAAAAGATTTTAATAAAAAATCGGATTCAAAAAAAGTATCATTGGCAGATTTAATTGTATTAGCTGGTACTGCCGGAGTAGAAAAAGCTATTAGCAATGCAGGATACAATTTTAAAGTACCATTTGCTCCAGGACGAACAGATGCTACTCAAGATCAAACTGATATTAAGTCTTTTGCTCTTCTTGAGCCAATGGCAGATGGATTTCGTAATTACTTAAAAACAAAATACACATTGTCTACAGAAGAATTACTTGTTGATAAAGCGCAATTGCTGACACTTACAGCACCCGAAATGACTGTTTTAGTTGGAGGTATGCGTGCGTTGAATGCTAATTTTGATGGAAGTAAAAATGGCATCTTTAATACATATAAAGATCAATTCACCAATGATTTTTTTGTTAAATTACTGGAGATGAATACAGAGTGGGAAGCCACTTCAGACACTAAAGAAGAGTTTGCAGGTAAAGACAGAAAAACTGGAGAAAGAAAATGGACAGCCACCAGAGCAGATCTCATTTTTGGCTCAAATTCTGAACTGAGGGCATTGGCAGAATTTTATGCAAGTGATGATTCAAAAGAAAAATTTGCAAAAGATTTTATTGTTGCATGGGTTAAGGTAATGAATCTTGATAGATTTGACTTGATTTATTCCCCCAATGGGTATATTACCCCGACGATTGCGTCGAAATAGAAATGATTGTTTCCAATTAATGCCTCACGGGTTACCCCAAGGTATTTACTCAAATAAGATTTTGGTAAACATTCCACAGATTCTAATTTAACAATATTTCACTTAATGGAATACGCTCAAAAGTCATATGAGCCTGGCTGCCTTCATAAAGTATGCCAATGGTACTTTCATCAATTGAAGTCAAGCATGAATATCCAAAGCTTTCTCCTTCGTCAAGCAAAAACCAATATTTTTCAGGCCATGTTTTTCCATCATCTAAACTCACCTTGATTGTCATGTGGTGTCTTCCATTTTTTGTGTTTGGATTTGAAAACAAAAGCAAGGTTTTTTCTTTTTCGTTTTCCATATAACGGTGTTTATGAATGGAGGCCATACAAACGGGTTCTATTAGCGAGCCGTGAGAGGAGGGATGTTCATCCCATGTTTTTCCCAGATCATTGGTTACTGCCACAGCCCGACCATTTTTAGCACCCTTTTCGGAGCGATTTCTGTTGTCGCGCATATTTAGCATAATTGACCCATCCGTTAATTGAACAGCCATATTTTCTGTGGTATTGGTGTAAGCCTGGTTGCTTGTAATCCATGTAACACCTCCATTTGTGCTGTAAGTAAAATTTGAAAATGTTTCGCCTTCTTTATCCCGTCCTTGTGTTGGGAATACCAAGGTCCCATCTTCAAGTGTAATACCGTGTCCTGGAGCTGGGGCCCATAACCACCAATTTTCATTTTTGCACATTTTGGTGAGATTCACGGGTTCTGCCCAGCTTTTACCATCATCTGTAGAAGTTGAAACTAAAAATTGTGAAGTTTGCTTTACTCCAAATCCAGGTTGAGACCCCTTATTTTTCCATTGGTGGTTCCAATCTGTACTTTCGGGGGTGAGCCCTTCTATCCATTTTCCGCCATCATTAATTACCCCATACATCCATAAACCTGCTAAAAATATTTTGTTGGAGTTTTGATCTACCAAAATACATGGGTCACTAACTCCATTAAATTTTTGGGGGAGATTACCCCAACTGCCAATGTCAAGACCAATTTGCATTGGTTCCCAAGAGTTTCCTCCATCTGTCGATCGGCTAACACCAATATCAATGTCACCCTGAAGGTCGCGACCGCTTTCACGACGAACATCATAAACAGCCAGTAGCGTTCCTTCATTTGTGGTAGTTATTCCCGGGATTCTGTAAGTGTGCACATTGTCGTCATTTTGTTGGCGAACTGCAACTCCAATTCTTTGTCTGATGTGGGGTGTTTGGTCTATTGGTTTTGATAAACTATAGTCTGCGAAATTGATATTTACACAATTTGCATCTACCCTGTGGTGTAAATTGGCGTTGTTGGCAAGTTGGAATGTAACCATAAAAAACGTCGGTGCTGAATCGATTTGTGATTTATCGTGAAAGGTCATTTCGCTTGTGGGTTGCATTGGAATTCCAAAAAAATTTAATTGATTAGTTTTATTCAAGACTGAATCTTTACCCAGATTAATCATATTGACAAGCGAAATATCATTTAAGTCATCAGTGCCTTTAAGGTTAATTTTTATGGAGGTTAATGATTTTTGCTCACTGCTTTTTATTTTGATAATTATAATTGGATTAGCGCTCTTATTTTTTAGTACTGGAACTTGTAGTTGCCTGATGCTTACTTCAATCAGTGAGTTTTTATTACCACATGAATAAAAAAATAGGGCAGAAAAAAAAATAGCCTTGAAAAAGATTCTCATAAAATTATAGTTTTTATAATCAGCAATTTACAAAGCCTTTTATCATTATCCTTTTTACTTGTACAGGTTAGGAATTTATATCCAGACTCTAAGCAATTTACTGATTGAAGTCTATTGAAATATTATAGGTGCTTGCCCGATAAACTTCCAATTCTATTGACTGATTTTTGTAATAGAGATTAAACCGAAATGGAAAATTGATAACTTCTACTTTTTTTGAATTGCCTGAAGGGATGATTAAACTATAGTTTCCTGCCACAACTTCAATTCTTATTTCTGGACTGTAAACAACCTTTCCTTTTTCCAGGATGGAAATAAAAATTGCATTTTTATCCTTTTCTCTAGCATCCTTTACTTCAGTTACTCTAATACTTAGCACATTAGGAGATCGGGAGTACTCTTTATATAAGTCTTTATATTTCCCTATGTATTCACCATTTTTCCAGAAACCAACAATCAGGCTATCTCCCAAATTTTTCAGACTTAAGGTCATTTTCCCTTCTCCTTCCATCAAGCCGTTTTTAAAATTCCCTTCATAGATATTACCATTTTCCCAGGTATATTTTCCAATTCCATTTGGCAATCCTTTTTTAAATTTACCGGTATAGCTGTCAACCCCTTTGGCTGTGCCTTCACCATGTGCTTTTCCTTTTTTGCAATCACCGGAATAACTTTCAGAAATTGATTCTTTCAAAACTTTGCAGTCCTGTGCTGAAATCGTTCCTGTAAAAAGTAAATAAAGTACAATAAAACCGAATATATTTTTAGCTGGGTTTATATGAAGGTTTTTCATAATAAATAGAGTTAGTAGAAATCTTAATCAAATATACATCTACATGAATATTAAATTAAACATTTTCAAAATATACTATTTGTTTTTTGTGGATTTATATTCTTTGGTAGGCCAAAATGGAGATTCCGTTCTTGAGTTATTCATAATTTCTATCATTTTCTCTACGATATCTGAATGTTTTGATGCCACATTCTTCGATTCAGAAAAATCTTTCGCAAGGTTATAAAGTTCTACCGGTTCCATGGTCCCAAATCGTATCCCTTTCCAATCTCCCATTCTTACAGCTTGCTGAAAAGGAGAGTGAAATTCCCAGTAGAGGTGGTCTCTTTGAGTTTGTTTTTGGCTGAGAATTGTAGGCAACACTGATATCCCATCAAGATTTTGGGGGGCCTCAATCCCGGCTAAATCACACAAAGTTGGGAAAACATCTCTCATGTCCCACTGAAATTCACTCATGTTGCCTGCTGCCACTTTTCCCGGCCACCTTACGCTCATGGCAGCCCGGATGCCCCCTTCATATAATAATCTTTTGGTACCTCGTAAACCTCCAGCGCTATTCAGTGGTTTAACAAATGGTGGGTTGGGTCCATTATCTGAGGTGTAAAAAACTATGGTGTTTTCATCAATTTCCAGTTCCTTTAATAATTCCATCATTTTTCCTACCGTTCGGTCGCATCTGGTTATCATCGCCGCATAGTTTTTTACCCGCTGAGTCCATTGTTTGTCTTTATAAAATTCATAGGAAGGGTCTTCATGTGGAATTTCATATTTGCCGTGAGGAAGCGTATAGGCGAGATATAAAAAGAATGGTTTGTCTTTATTATTCTTAATAAAATCCATCGTTTCATTTTCGAAAAGATCGTGCAAATAAACTCCCCTTGCTTCTTTTTTATTTCCCGGGATATCGATCATCTTGCCATCTTTCCATATATGATCGGTAAAATGATCATGTGCATGAACTTGATCGAGGTATCCATACCAGTGGTCAAATCCTTTTTTATCTGGTTGGCCATCAGATCCGGCATTGCCTACGCCCCATTTACCAATACCGCCTGTGACATATCCGTCATTCTGTAAAACTTGAGCTACCGTCACATCTTCCTTTTGAAGAAAAACCAATCCTCTTTGTTTATGGTCAGCCAGTTGTCTGTTGGCTTTTGCCTGATTATCTCTTCGCCTGGCATGACCAGTGTGCATACCCGTCATCAATACACATCTCGTAGGAGCGCAAACAGCTGAGCCTGAATAGTGATTGGTGAATTTAATGCCGTCGTCTGTCAATTTATCCATAGCAGGTGTCAGTACTTCTGTAGAACCAAAAGCCCCAAAATCTCCATATCCTGCATCATCTAACATGATGTAAATAATGTTTGGCTTTTTTATGGAATCTGAATCATTTTCTTTTCGAGAAGAATAAGATGCTAAGAATATCGTGGCAATTGTTATGAAAAATATGTATATGGTCTTCATATAATAATATTTAATATTTTCAATATTTTTCTAAATTCATCTTTGCCCGGGAGTTCTCAATCCATTATAAATGAACGTTAGAGAATTATTACTACTCATTATATTTTGTGGTTGTGCTCAATTTACTGAGCTATTAAATTTAGCATTTGAGTCTTTAATTCATTTTTAATCCCTATATATGTCTCTTCCATAGCCAGATTATTCCATTCGTATGGATCTTTAATATGATCGTACAACTCTTCTGTGCCATCTAAATATAAAATATATCGCCAATCTTTTGTACGGTATGAATAGGTTTGCTTCATCACCTCCTCTTTATTTAATCCCACGCCAACCATAGAAAGTGCTCCCTCGGGGCCATGCCAGAGATCTGTCGTTGGATTTTCAAGAAAAGGCTTCAGGCTGTATCCACCAATTTTTCCTCCTGATTCGTTTTTTCTATTGTCACCTGTTAATCCATAAAGGTCAGTTAGTGTTGGAAAAAGATCAATCAGAGAAACGGGATGTTCGACTTGTGCTCTGCTTTCAACACCAGGAGATCTAATAATTAATGGGATACGTGTGCTTTCTTCCCATGGCGAATTTTTAAATAAATACTCTTTTTCACCCATTTGCCATCCATGATCGCTGGTAAATACAATGATGGTATTGTCTTTAAATTTACTATTATTCACCGCATCAACCACAATCCCAACCTGCTCATCCACGAAAGCGATGCACGCAAGATAAGCCTGCAAAAAATGCTTTAATCCCAATTCTGCATCTCCATCGTATGACTCTTTTAAGGTGCGATAATACCTCAATCCCTTAATATCTGCCGGATATATATCTTTGTAATGTGTATCACCCGTATCCCCTTCTTTGATTAAAGAAAGTTCTATTCTATCCAATGGGAACATATCAAAAAATCGTTTGGGTGCATACAAGGGAGTGTGCGGGCGAACAAATCCTATTCCCATAAAAAATGGTTGGTTCATTTCCTGGTTTTCCATTTCTTTAATTTTTTGAGAGGCCCACTGAGCGTGCATTTCATCAGGCATTAGACCCCTGTTATTTTCATCAATATAATTCAAAAAATGATCTGTGCCTCGTGTATAAAGCCAGCCTGTTTTATTTCCACCGGAAATGCTGTCGTGAAAGGTTGGCACATCAGATAGTGGAGCGAAAGAACCATCGATAGGGCCAATGTTTCTGTATGGCGCCGGGACAGAAGGATGGCCGACAGGTTTTTTTCCATTGAATGCAATGGGGCCATAA